>DVLW01000053.1 GCA_018715285.1 Candidatus Faecivivens stercoripullorum
TCTATGATAAGCAAAAGCTGCGTATTTTTGAAAATGTAAATTGTATTTCAAAACAGGTTTATTTACATTTTATCATAACGGAAAAAGAATACAACCGATGCTTTTGCAAAAATCATGATAAATTTCAAAAAGTCCTTGACAAATTGTAATACCTATCCTATAATAAAAATCAATCTCCTGAATATGGGGGATTTATACCTACAACATATCATACAATACCCCATATTGTCATACAGGGATAATCTTCAAGGAGGTGCAGCCCGTGATCACAACCGTCAGCGAAGCAATGGTCCGTTGTCTGGAAGCAGAAGGAGTAGAAACCATTTTCGGCTATCCTGGAGCAACGATCTGCCCTTTTTATGACGCGCTGTCCCGCTCGAACATCCGGCATGTGCTGGTTCGTACCGAGCAAAATGCCGGACACGCAGCCAACGGTTACGCCCGTATGACCGGGAAACCCGCTGTCTGTGTCGTTACCTCCGGTCCTGGTGCAACCAACCTGATTACCGGTATTTCAACCGCTTATATGGATTCCATTCCGATGGTTATTATCACCGGTCAGGTCGTTTCCTCCCTGCTGGGAAGCGACGTCTTTCAGGAAGTCGACATCACCGGCTCGGTTGAAGCGTTTATTAAACACAGCTATCTGATCAAGGACCCGAAAGATATCGGGCGTATATTTAAAGAAGCATTTTATATTGCCGGAACCGGACGCCCCGGACCTGTACTGATCGATATTCCGATGGATGTACAGAAGATGGAAATCGATTTTTCCTATCCGGAAAAGGTGTCTATCCGTTCTTACCGTCCCAGCTTTAAAGGACATATCGGACAGATTAACAAAGCTGCCGCGGCTATTGCCAAAGCAAAACGTCCTCTGATTGTTGCCGGCGGCGGTATCTTCATCAGCAAAGCGGAAGAAACCCTTCGTGCTTTTGCGGCTAAAACAAAAATTCCTGTCGTTACTACTCTGATGGGAATCGGTGCTCTCCGGCCGGATGATCCTTCTTCCCTTGGTATGATTGGAATGCACGGTATCCGTCCTGCCAACTACGCTGTTCATCAGGCAGATGTACTCATTCTGTGCGGCGCACGTGTTGCTGACCGTACCATTCCCAATCCGGAAGCGCTGGCACGGCATAAAACGATTATACATATGGACGTCGACCCGGCCGAAATCGGCAAAAATATCGGAGTTGATATTCCGGTCGTCGGTGATATCCGGATGATTCTCTCTCAGCTGACGGAAGCCGCCTGTGACGGCGGAATGAATATTGACGGTAGCGGATGGGATGAATGGTGGGAAGAACTGCATCACCAGCAGAAAGAATACCACCCAGACCATGGAGAACGCAAAAACTACGTCAATCCCAAGCTCTTTATGCACGCGCTGTATGAAAAGCTCCCGGAAGACTCCATTATCGTCGCAGACGTCGGACAGAACCAAATGTGGGCGGCCAATGAGTTTTCGGTCAAAAAAGGACGTTTCCTTACTTCCGGCGGCATGGGTACAATGGGATATTCTCTTCCCTGTGCAATCGGTGCAAAGGCAGCCTGTCCCGATCGGATGACTGTATCGGTATGCGGTGACGGTTCCTTCCAGATGTGCTTTATGGAGCTGGCGACCGAGTGCCAGCATAACATCCCGGTCAAAACGGTTGTATTTACCAACAACCGTCTGGGTATGGTTCGTGAGCACCAGAGAGTCGCATGGGACAATAATCTGACCGCTGTTTTCCTGGATGGAAGCCCGGATTTTGCAAAGCTGGCCGAAGCATACGGTATCCCTTCTGCACGCATCCATCTCAATGACCAGATCGAGCTGGCAATCGACAGCCTGATTCATTCGGAAGGTTCTTTCCTTCTGGAAGTCATCGTCGATCCGCTTGAATCGACTTTGTAAGGGGGACGGGATATGAAACATACACTTTCTGTTCTGGTTGAAAACCACGCCGGTGTTCTTTCACGGGTATCCGGTTTGTTTGCCAGACGCGGTTTCAATATCGATTCCCTCGCAGTTGGTACGACATCTGAACCCAGCGTTTCCTGTATTACCATTGTGGTAGATGACAAGGAAAACGCCATCGAACAGATTGAAAAGCAGCTCAACAAACTGATTGATGTCATTAAGGTCAAGGACTTTACCCCGACAGAAATTATTTCCCGGGAACTGATGATGATTAAGGTCAATGCAACTGGTCAGACACGTCAGGAAATCAAGGAACTGGCGGATATGTATGGCGCAAAAATCGCCGATATTACCCGCAACTCGATGACAATTGAATGCTGCAATACCACTGAACGATTGGAAAACCTGCTGGATATTGTCCGTCCCTACGGATTAAAGCAGGTCATCCGTACCGGTTCGATTGCTCTGGAAAAGGGCAGCGAACAGTTTTCCATTTAAAAGCCCTGCCGGAGAGTTTCCGGCTCAGCCCATCATATATCTCACAACAATAATTTTTAGGAGGAAATTCCCATGGCAGTTAAAATCTACTATCAGAAAGATTGCGATATCCACGCTCTTGACGGCAAAAAAGTTGCCATCATCGGTTACGGTTCCCAGGGTCATGCTCATGCACTGAACCTGCGTGATTCCGGTGTTGACGTTGTTGTTGGTCTGTACGAAGGCTCCAAGTCTGCTGAAAAGGCTAAAAAAGCTGGCCTGACCGTTATGAGCGTCGCTGAGGCTACCAAAGCTGCTGACATCATCATGGTCCTGATCCCCGACGAAAAACAGGCTGATGTTTACAAGACCGAAATCGCTCCCAACCTGACCGAAGGCAAGACCCTTGCTTTTGCACATGGTTTTAACATCCACTTCAAACAGATCGTTCCTCCCGCAAACGTTGACGTTATCATGATCGCTCCTAAAGGCCCTGGTCATACCGTCCGTTCTGAATATCTGGAAGGCCATGGTGTTCCGGACCTGATCGCAATCCATCAGGATTACTCCGGTCACGCTCTGGACAACGGTCTGGCTTACGCTGCTGGTATCGGCGGCGCAAGAGCAGGCGTTCTGGAAACCACCTTCAAGATCGAAACTGAAACCGACCTGTTCGGTGAACAGTGCGTCCTGTGCGGTGGTGTTACCGCTCTGATGACCGCTGGTTTTGAAACTCTGGTTGAAGCTGGTTACGCTCCTGAGAACGCTTACTTCGAGTGCATCCATGAGATGAAACTGATCGTTGATCTGATCTACAACGGCGGCTTCACCAAGATGCGTTATTCCATCTCTGATACCGCTGAATTCGGCGATTACGAGACCGGCAAGCGCCTGATTACTGACGCTACCAAGGCTGAAATGAAGAAAGTCCTCTCTGAAATTCAGGATGGTACCTTTGCTTCCAAGTGGATCTCCGAGAACAAATCCGGCGGACGTGCACACTTCCTCGCTTCCCGTGCAAAAGCTGCTGAACATCAGCTGGAGAGCGTCGGCGCTGAGCTGCGTAAACTCTACTCCTGGAACAACGAAGAAGACAAATACGACGAGACCAAATAATTTTCGCCGTTTATACCGGTTACATACTCCCGCGGCCAGATGGCTGCGGGAGTTTTTTTGCGTGGATAAAATTATAGATATCTTGAATTTTTACATTAATTTGACTATATCTTCTTTTACAATTTATTCTGTCTCTTTATACTAGCAGTCGAAAGGTGACCCGGCTTACCGGGAAAGATACCATTCAACTTATTGGAGGAGAAATTATGAAAAAGATCGTTCCTATTCTGCTGTCGATGATTACAGCTGCTTCTGTACTGGGAGGCTGCACTTCTGACAACGCCGGTTCCGAATCCACTGCATCTGTTAATGAGACCCCTGTTCAGGCAGTGTCTGAAGAACCTATTGAAGCAACACCTCTTGCCGCTACTTCTACCGGAAAAACACCCAAATACGTCTTCCTCTTTATCGGCGACGGCATGAGCTATCCTCAGATTCAGTCCACCGCTGACTACCTCGGCGCACTGAAAGACACCGATTATTTCCAGGCACAGCCCAGCCTTGACGACAATAAAGGCGCAAAACTCGAAGGCCCCAGCTACCTCAACTTCATGAACTTTGACGTTGCCGGTTCCGCTGTCACTTTTGACTCCAACAGCTTTGCTCCCGACTCTGCTTCCACCGCTACTTCCATCGCAACCGGTCATAAGACCTACTCCGGCACCATCAACATGAGCGAGGATTACAAGACCGCTTATGAAACGATTGCCGAACAGGTTCACGAGCAGAAAGGCATGAGCGTCGGTGTCATCAGCTCGGTTAACCTCAACCATGCAACACCCGCTGCATTCTACGCACATCAGGCAAGCCGCAGCAATTACTATGAAATCGGTCTGGAACTGATTGATTCCGGTTTTGAATACTTCTCCGGCGGCGGACTGCTCAAACCCACCGGTTCTGACGGCAAACAGGCTGACCTGTATACGCTGGCAGAAGATGCAGGCTACAACGTAGTCAAGACCCAGGAAGAAGCTGAAGCAGTCTCGGAAGGCCCTGTCATCATCATCGACGAACATCTCGCAGATGGCGACGCAATGGCTTATGAGCTTGACCGTACCGATGATATGTGGTCGCTGGCCGATCATGTCGAAAAAGGTATTGAAGTTCTGGAAGACGATAAAGACGGCTTCTTTATGATGTGCGAAGGCGGTAAGATCGACTGGGCATGTCATGCAAACGACGCTGCTTCCTCTATCCATGATACCGAGGCTTTTGCAGACGCAGTTCAGGTCGCCATCGACTTTGGCAAAAAACATCCCAAAGATACCCTGATTCTGGTCACCGGCGACCATGAGACCGGCGGATTGTCCATCGGTTTTGCAGGTACTGACTATGATACCTATCTGACCCTGCTGAAAAACCAGAAGATTTCCTTTGCAAAATTCGATTCCGACTATGTCGCCGGATATAAGGAAAACAAGACCAGCTTTGACGCCGTTCTGAAAGATGTTGAAAAACTGTTTGGTCTGAAAGCTTCCGGCAGTGAAACCGATAAGATGGTCCTGACCAGCTATGAACTCAGCTGCCTCAAGGCTGCTTACGAAAAGAGCATCAACGGTACTTCTTCGGCTGACGCTCAGGAAGAATATGTTCTGTACGGCACCTATGAACCTCTGACCGTTACCATCACCCATATCCTCAACAATAAATCCGGTATCAGCTTTACTTCCTACAGCCACACCGGTCTGCCGGTTGCTGTTCTGGCAGAAGGCGCAGGCGCTGACCAATTCGAAGGATACTACGACAACACCCAGATCTACAGCAGACTGGCTTCTCTTCTGAAGATCAAATAATAAGCTGCGATCGGACCTTCTGACTGCATAGCCTGTCAGACACCAACACACACGCCTTTTCCTATCCATATTCCAAAATCAGCTCCTGTCTTTCAAGGCAGGGGCTGGTTTAATAGAAAGGATTCTTTTTCAGTGTCAGTCAACCATATCCGTCAAAACATTATCAACTTCTTTTCTCAATACCGCCAGAATTTCCGTTATCACGCGCCTGTACTGACCTGTCTGGCAGCAATTGTCCTTTTGTGGTTTTTGCCCACAGGGTTTGAAGACGCACTGGTCTATCAGGATGCCGAAAGATGCCGGGCAAGTGTACTTTCTGTTGACGACTCGGCAATTATTGATACCGGGCTTGTCCGGTCGGGTGAACAGGTCTGCACCATCCGGATACTGGACGGTATCTTCAAGGACGAGGAAACCACCGCTGTCAACATGCTAAACGGATCACTGGAACAGGATAAACTGTTTTCACCGGGTGATACCGCGATGGTCGTAATCAGCCATGCAGATGGAAAGATTCTCAATGTAACCATGACCGACCATTACCGGATTGGCGGAGAATTGCTGATGGGAATCGGATTTGCAGCGTTTCTGATTCTGTTTGCCGGACGGACAGGTATAAGGGCAATTGCATCTTTCGTACTGACTGTTTTGTGCCTTTGGAAGATTCTGGTGCCGTGTTACCTGAAAGGCTGGAATCCTATCTGGCTGGGGCTGCTGATTACCCTGTTTTTAACGGTATTGATTATTGCGCTGGTATATGGGTTTGACCGCAGATGTCTGGCGGCGGTATCCGGGTCTTTTCTGGGAATACTGGTCACCTGTATTCTGGGCATCCTGTTTACCGATCTGTTTAAAATCCATGGCGCAGTCATGGCATATTCAGAAAGCCTGCTCTATTCGGGATACCAGCATCTGAACCTGACCAGTATCTTTATGGCTTCGATTTTTATCGGCGCTTCGGGCGCTGTAATGGACCTGAGTGTCGATATTGCGTCCGCAGTTTATGAGGTCGTCGAAAAACGTCCCGATCTTTCCTGGAAAGAAGCGTTCGGTTCCGGTCTGACGGTAGGACGTAATGCCATGGGAACGATGACCACGACACTGCTGTTTGCTTACTCAGGCGGATATATCGCGTTGCTGATGGTATTTATGGCACAGGGCACGCCGATGGACAACATCCTCAACTACAAGTATGTTGCCGCCGAACTGATTCACACGGTTATCGGTTCTTTTGGACTGGTCACGGTTGCGCCGTTTACCGCTCTTTGCTCTGGTATTCTGTTTACTGCAAAAAAGCGAAGATAAAATTACATCAAATATAACACAAGCCGCAAAACGGATGACATGAAAGTCTCCGTCTTGCGGCCTTTTTGATGATACAGATGTACAAATATTATTCCTTACGGCAAACCCATACGGTCATTTATTGCATTCCACTGGTAAAGAACCAGGCTTTGCTTTTCTTTCCAGGGAGCATCCGGCTAAAGCTGCTTTTATCCATCATCCCGTAACCTCTTGCGGTATATCAGTTCCGTTCATCAGATCAGCCAGTGTCACACTGTCCAGATAATCTCCGATCAGCTGCTGTAAACGAAGCCATACCGGTCGTGTCCGGCACAATTCAGCTCTTTCACACGGTTCAGCACCTTTCTCCAGACAGGCTACCGGTGCCATTGCATTCTCAGTCAGACGCAGGATTTCGCCGACTGTATACTCCTCTGGCTGCCTTGCCAGCCGATATCCGCCGCCTCTTCCACGGACTGCCTGCAAACAGCCGCCGCGGCTGAGAGAGGCAATAATGCTTTCCAGATATTTTTCCGAAATTCCCTGACGGCAGGCAATATCCATCAACGGCACATATTCTCCCGTATGATGTTCCGCCAGATCCAGCATTACCCGCAGTGCATACCGTCCACGTGTTGAAACCATTACCATTCCGTATCCCTCCCAGCTGTTTACTGTGTAATTTCATTCTATCACAATCACCAGGCAGCCGCAACCTTGTTTTCATAATATCTCATTTTATGTAAAGCAAAAAACCGTGTGGTTTCAAACGATAACCACACGGTTTTGACATCTGAAATTTTGTTCCGAATCAGTTCAGAGCAGAAGCATCAAACAGAGAAGAGATCATCTTGTCAGCGAAGTCCTGAGCCTTCTTCTCGTCTGCATCGGTAACTCTCTTGGCACCAAACAGGCCCTTGGAGACTGCAATGCCGCAGGTACCAGCGATGTTGACACCATTCTTCTTGAAGATGCCTTCCAGCTCACCTGCGCCGGCAGTGCCATCTTTGGAGAGGATAATCATCGCAACGTTGGAAGCTCTGGAAGTAGAAAGATCCTGGCAGAATTTAACCAGTTTAGCATCGATCTTGCCATAGTTTTCAAAGCAGAGCAGAACCAGAATCTCATTCTCACAGGGATATGCAGGAGGAACCTTGTCTCCTTTTACCTTGTAAGCACGAGCAATTTTCTGGCCGATGATTTCGGGATTTTCCAGTTTGCCTTCTTTTTTCTGAGTGAACAGAACCTTCATTTTCATAAGTCATACTACCCCTTTGAAGATTTTAGAGACAGCCAGCCAAGCAAGCTGCTCTACATTTGCTGCATATAAATATAGTGTACCATGAATTTGCAGGAATGTCAAAATAAATCTGTAAACATTTCATGAATTTGGGCAAACCGTATTAAAACTTATCATGTATTTTATGCACAATGATGTCAAAATCATCAACAAAATGCATGAAACACACCTGTTTTCCCTTCATTTTGGCGTTCGGAGTTATTTTCCCATCATCCGAGCTGTTTTCAGAACTGCAATCTGTGTTTTAGCGTCTTTAATTGTCCCGTCCATGACCTGCTCAATCAGTTGTTCCAGCGGCACGCGGCAGACATTCAGAAATTCTCCTTCATCCAGATGCTGTTCACCAAAAGTCAGACCAGTTGCCAGATAAATACGGATAATTTCGGTATCGTATGCCGGTGTCGGATAGATATTGCCCAAGAAGGTCCAGTTTTCCGCTTTGGCGCCGACTTCTTCACTCAGTTCCCGTTTACCACATTCCAGCGGATCTTCACCGTACTCCATCTTGCCGGCAGGAATCTCCGTCAGCACCTGATGCTGCGGATATCTGAACTGCCTGACCACCAGTGCTGTACCATCTTCCATCAATGGCAGGACACCTACTCCGCCCGGATGGAGAATAACCTCCCGTGTCGCGTTGTTTCCATCCGGCAGCTGGACAGTATCCCGCACAAGATGCACGACTTTGCCTTCAAAGATCTCCTCACCAGACACTTTTTCTTCCCGCAAGTCTTTTTCCGTCATATGTCTTTCCAACCTTTCATTTGCTTTTCTTTTTGCTGAATACCACCATTTTGCTGGCAATATAATTAAAGACCACTACTACTACATTGGACAGCAGCTTAATCAGCAGATCATTAAATCCGATCAGGTCGACAAATACCCACATGATCGCAACATCCAATACCCCTGACATTACCCTTGCCATAAAAAATCCACTGGCTTCTTTGAGTGCATCTTTTCCAACCGTGTGGGAACAGAATACATATCTGCGGTTGGTCAGATAAGCAAACAGCACCGATAAAATCCACGCAACAACCGTCGGTACCGTCGTAAGGGTAAAAAACGGTGCCAAAACCAGATAGGTCACATAATTGACCACCGTTGTCAGCACTCCGAAAAAAAGGTAATTGATAAGTTCACGATAACGCTGATACAGCAGCTTGATTTTTTCCATTTTCAGGTAT
>DVLW01000054.1 GCA_018715285.1 Candidatus Faecivivens stercoripullorum
ACATCGGTTCCGCAGTTTTTCAGTACCCGGAAAACACTGGCCGCAATTCCGTGATATTTGGGCATCTCTTCCCCATACAGCGAAATCTTTACATTATTATGGCTGATCAGCGGACGGACCGAAGGGTATTCCCTGCTGATCTCGTTGGCAAGAGCTGCCACCTTGACCATCTCCTCCGAACTGGTCGAGAAAGAGATGGAAACATAGGAACCGGTCAGCGGAGACTGGGAAATCATATCGACGTTGATTCCCTCTTCGTCCAGCCGGTCAAAAATCTTGCAGACAAAATCAACGCTTGCCGGTACCTTGTTCAGCGTTACCAGCGCTACATCCTGCATGACGCTCAGCTTGGTGATAACCTTCATTGAACCCACCCTTTCACAGTTACAGCAGATCAGACATCGTATAAATTCTCGGAACAGACAAATCCGCCAGATAAACAGCCGCATTCACTGCACCAACCGCAAAAATTTCACGGCTCATTGCGGTATGTTTCAGTTCGATAATCTCATCGCGGCCGGCGAAAATAATCTCATGTTCTCCGACAATCGTTCCTCCGCGTACCGAGGAGATACCGATCTCGCTCTTTTCACGTTTGCGGCGGACCGAATGACGGTCATAGGTATAGCTGTACGGCTGTTCCAGAACGGAATTGATTGCATCCGCCAGCATCAGAGCGGTGCCGCTGGGAGCATCAACCTTGCGGTTGTGGTGTTTCTCGACAATTTCAATGTCAAACTGTCCGCCCAGGAAAGCTGCTGCCTTTTTGGCAAGCTCTGCCAGCAGGTTGACACCCAGCGACATATTAAACGAAAAGAAGACAGGAATTGTCTCTGCCACTTTATGAATAGCGGCAATCTGCGCTTCGTTGTAACCGGTCGTCGCGATAATCAGCGGCAGCTTGCGCGAAATGGCAAAATCCAGCAGCTGCTCAAGCGAAGCGGGGTTGGAAAAATCAATGATGACATCCGCATCCACGGTACAGTCTGCAAAATGGCTGAATACCGGATAGGGCTTTTTAGGCTCAGTCGCAATATCAAAACCGGCTACGACTTCACAGTCATCCCGTTCGGCAATGCAGCTTTCCAGCACATGCCCCATTTTTCCCTGACAACCGCAGATGATGATCTTTTTCATGACAGACAACTCCTTTAAACTTCCGCTTTCCGCTTTTCACTCACAGTCCGGATTAATCAATCAGACCGTATTCCCGCATAACCTGTGCCAGTTTTTCTTCTGCTTCCGGTGCCATATCCACCAGCGGCAGACGGCAATGACCGGCTTTCCAGCCCATCATATTCATTGCAGCCTTTGCAGGAATCGGGTTGACATCCGAGAACAGAGCCTTGACCAGCTTGTGGTACTTCAGCTGCAGCGCAGCACTTCCCTTGACATCGCCGTCAAAGTATTTCTGGCAGATTTCATGGGTTTCACGCGGGCAGACATGGGACAGAACCGAGATAACGCCGATACCGCCAACCGAAAGAATCGGTGTGATAATTCCATCTTCGCCCGAATAGATATCCAGATCATCGCCGCATAGTGCCTTGATTTCGGTTACCTGATCGATATTGCCGCTGGCTTCCTTGATTGCAACGATGTTCGGGATTTTGCTCAGTTCCTTGCAGGTTGCAGGCTGGATATTGACACCGGTACGGGAAGGTACCGAGTACATGATAATCGGAAGGCTGGTTGCCTCGGCAATTGCCTTATAATGGGCAATCAGTCCTCTCTGAGAGGTCTTATTGTAGTAAGGTGTGACGACCAGCAGTCCGTCAACGCCAATTTCCTCGCATTCCTTCACCATCTTGACGGCAAAAGCAGTGTCATTACTGCCGGCACCAGCTACAACCGGTACACGTCCGGCAACATGCTCTTTACAAAAACGGATGCATTCCAGATGCTCTTCTTCCGACATCGTAGCGCATTCACCAGTGGTGCCGCAGACGATAATTGCGTCGGTTCCGTTTTCGATCTGCCAGTCAATCATCCGGCCAAATTCCGCAAAATTGATACTCCCGTCTTCATTCATCGGGGTAATAATTGCGATACCCGCACCGGTAAAGATTCTCTTTTTCATGTGTTTTCCTCCAAACCAAAGGATCAGTCAAAATACCCCTTTGCAGCCAGCAGCTCAGCAGTCAGAACTGCACCGCCTGCAGCGCCCAGCAGGGTGTTGTGCGAAAGGCAGACAAATTTGATATCAAACAGCTTATCTTCACGCAGACGTCCGATTTCAACGCCCATACCGCCGTCCATATCGCGGTCCAGTTTTGCCTGAGGACGATCCGGCTCCTCAAAATAATGGATGAACTGCTTGGGAGCGGACGGCAGGCCCAGCTCGTGAATCGGGCTCTTGAACTCTGCCCAGATTTTCTTGATTTCTTCAATTTCCGGCTTCTTCTCAAAGGATGCGAAAACAGCTGCGGTATGGCCATCCGATACCGGTACACGCAGGCACTGGGAGGTGATGACCGGGCTGTCAGCATTGACAATTACGCCGTTTTCAACATGGCCCCAGAGTTTGAGCGGTTCCTGCTCACTCTTTTCCTCTTCGCCGCCGATGTAAGGGATGACGTTGTCAACAATCTCAGGGAAGGTTTCAAACGTTTTGCCGGCGCCGGAAATTGCCTGATAGGTGCAGGCCAGAACCGTTTTCAGTCCGAATACGTCACGCAGCGGAGACAGTGCCGGAACATAGCTCTGGAGCGAGCAGTTGGATTTAACAGTGATAAAGCCGCGTTTGGTGCCAAGGCGTTTTCTCTGTGCGGGAATGACGTCGATGTGCTCAGGGTTCAGCTCCGGAACGACCATCGGAACGTCCGGTGTGCCGCGGTGGGCCGAGTTGTTGGAAACAACGGGAATCTCCTTGCGGGCATATGCTTCTTCCAGCTCACGGATTTCTGCCTTGGGCATGTTGACTGCGCAGAAAACAAAGTCAACCTTCTCGGCAATGCGGTCAATATCGTTCGTAGCGTCAAACAGTACCAGATCAGCCATCGATTCCGGCAGAGGGGTCTTCATTTTCCAGCGGCCTTCCACTGCTTCACGGTAGGTCTGGCCGGCGCTTCTGCCGGAAGCTGCCAGAGCGGTTACCTGGAACCACGGATGATTCTCCAGAAGAGTTGCAAATCTCTGTCCGACCATACCGGTCGCGCCAATGATACCAACGTTGTATTTTTTCATCATTTTCCTCTCCTTTTCCCATTGCAAAGCGATGTTTTGAATAAAAGTAAAAAAACCGGTTGAAAACCGGCTCGTCATCGCTTATAATAAAGATACTGCATCCAGGTGCCGCTGGGGCACAAAGCTCAGATCAGCTCTCCATCATACTTATGATGACAGTCCGGCGTCTCTTAAACGCAGAACCAGGCAAAATGTAAAAACCCTTACATTTTCCTTCGGCGGCAAACCCTTTTTATGTGTTTCACAGAAGAAGGTTTCTCTCCGCACATATACTCTTGCAGGCCGCACCTCTGACCAATGGGTATTTAGTTA
>DVLW01000001.1 GCA_018715285.1 Candidatus Faecivivens stercoripullorum
TGCAAATACCATCATGCAGGCATTGATATTTCGGTTTTCTTTTTTAAACAACGGCAGCCTTGCCGCAAGTTCTCCAAATAGAATCAGTCCCAGATAAAATAAAAAAGCGCCGCCAAGTACCGGCAGTACCGATAATCGGTTTTCACTGCCGCTTGCACAGACAGAACTCAGTACCAGAAGCGGAGTAGTGACATTGACAATCAGTTTTGACAGCTTTTTATTGGTATTCTGATCGAGGATATCCACTTTATTGAGGATGTATCCCAGTATCAACATCAGCAGCAGTTTTACCATTGTTTGAAAGATAACGGGCAGGTCCATGCTTACAGTCTCCTTTAGTCTGTTGATTGCCTTGATGGCAGCTGAATCAGGATAAGTTATATCCATTATATCATCTCTGGTAAGGCACAACAAGCGGAGAACAGAATATTTATACGTCTGACATGCAAAAAAGTTCCCGACAGGAAGAAAACATTCTCCCGTCGGGAACTTTGAGCGGATATTTTATCCGGACTGAATACTTTTTTCTCAAAGCAAGCTGTCCTGTCGCAAAAAGTCAGTCCTCTGAAGAGGATTCAGCGGGCTGGGTTTCCGCTTCACCTGCATCCAGTCCCAGCAGCAGAGCGGGGTCAACCCAGCTGCCTTCTTTCTGGATACCAAGATGGATATGAGGAACCTCCTCTGATTCTACGAGAGAAGAATTGCCTGCTTCTCCAAGTTTTTGTCCGGCAGTGACACTTTCACCAACCTGGACAGCAATTGCATCACCCAGACCGTAATAATAGGCGGTATAGTCGCCATAATTTACAGTGACGGTATTTCCCCAACGGGCGTTTTTCTCAACCGCTTCGACCAGACCGTCTGCAATGGACAGTACTGCTTCGCCTTCCGCAGCTGCCAGGTCCAGACCGTCATGGGTACGCCATTCTCCCAACGTCTTGGATTTTACCAGCTCGCCGCAGCTGAAAGGCTGAGTGACTGTCATACTTGCCAGCGGTGCGACAAAACTTTCAGGTGTAGAAGGAGTAGAGACAGAAGAGGTCCCGGTCTGGGCAGCATCTTCCGGCTGTTCTTCCTCGACGGAAGCAGTCTGTGTCTCATCGGTTACTTCACTTTCAGCGGTCTGAGATTCATCAGTTGTTTCCGAAGGAAGCTCGACGGTTTCCTCCTGTGCTGTTGTCTCGGAAGAAGCCTGATAGTCTAAAACAAAGTTTTCGGTTTTAGGAATATCTTCCTGTTCAGCGTCTACCTGTGTATCCTGCTCTTCACTTTCTTCCGGCATCTGTGCAGTAATCGAGGAAGATGTCCCGTCTGAACCGTCACTGGTCGGCAGTTCACCGGTAGCCAGCAGGCTGACCGCACCCAGAGCGACTGCACTGACGGCAATTGCAAGGAATAATCCGGTCTTACCGCCTTTTTCTTTTTTACCAGCGGAATGGGATGTGGTTGCTGACGGATGAAGCGTATTCTGGGCATAGACCTCTTCAGGATGGCCGGTATAGCCGTTTGAGTAACGGGAGTATCCGCCGAATTCGGCACCGGTGCAGCTGCCGGTATCGTTCTGACTGTCCAGACCTTCCAGCGGATCGGTCGAGAGATCGACTGCTGCATTATCCGATTCCAGTGGCATATTGGGAGAGGTACTGCGCATATTCTGTGCGTTGGGGGAGGTATTGCTGTCATAATTGTAACCGCGCATGGAATTACTCTCTTTCTGTGCAGAAGCAGAGGACTGAGCGCCCTGTTTCATATTTTGGTTGTTATTGGGATGCTTCACTTGAAAAACACCGTTCCTTTCTGTATGGTACAAACCCGCCTTTGACAGGAGATTGATCTGCCCGGGCAAGGCAGGGAATTCTCTTACGAAAAAGAGTTTTTCCGCTTTCAGGTATTTTATGCAGGGTGATTTGAATCTGTCTGAAAAAAATACCGGCAGTTTTGACAGGCCAGTTTGGCTTATAGAGGTGTCCTGAAAAGAATTGTTGGGTGATTGTATACAAAACGGCGAAAGAACACTTGTACACTTTAACGTAATGTTATATTAAAGCAACAAAAAAGAAGGATACAAATCACCTACTTGCAAGATATTCGACAAAAACGCCAAAAAACGCCGGTTTTATTAAAATTTATACTTGAAAAATGACAAACCATGGTGTATAATGTGCAATAACACACACGCTATTCCAAAAAAGAATGGCAAAACACAACCAGGAGGTATCACTATGAGCAGAGTGTATAATTTCAGTGCAGGCCCTTCGATGATGCCCGAGTCCGTTCTTAAAAGAGCGGCTGCGGAAATGCTGGATTATCAGGGTTCAGGACAGTCCGTTATGGAGATGTCCCATCGATCCAAAACCTTCCAGTCAATCGCCGATGGCTGTAGTGACCTGCTCCGTGAAGTGATGCAGATTCCCGATAACTATGAGATTTTGTTTTTGCAGGGCGGCGCATCCACACAGTTTGCGATGATTCCGCTCAATCTGGCGACTAAAAGCGGTAAAGTCGATTACGTGCTGACCGGTCAGTGGGCGAAAAAAGCTGCCAGTGAAGCAAAATTGCTTTTGGGTGAGGAAAATGTCAATATTGTCGCTTCTTCGGCTGATAAGACTTTTTCGTACATCCCGAAACTTGACCCGGCAAAATTCACGCCGGATGCCGATTATTTTTATGTCTGTCTGAACAATACCATCTACGGAACCCGTTTCCCGGAAATTCCGGAGACCGGCAATGTTCCGCTGATTGCGGATATTTCGTCGATGGCACTTTCCCAGCCGCTGCCGGTTGAAAAATTTGGTATGCTGTATGCCGGCGCGCAGAAGAATATGGGACCTGCCGGTCTGACGGTTGTCATTATCCGGAAAGACCTGATTTCGGAAAACGTCCGTCCCGGAACACCGACCATGCTTCGGTACAAAACCCATGCTGACAACGGTTCGATGTATAACACACCGCCCTGCTACTCGATTTATATGTGCGGTCTGGTATTGCAGTGGATTCGTGATGAGATCGGCGGATTGGATAAGATGTATCAGCTGAATCAGGAAAAAGCACAGCTGTTCTATGATTATCTGGACAATTCCAAACTGTTTAAAGGAACAGTTGAAAAGGATTCCCGTTCGCTGATGAACATTCCGTTTGTCACCGGAAGCGAGGAGCTGGATGCCAAGTTTGTCAAAGAAGCAACAGCTGCCGGTTTTGTCAACCTTAAAGGTCACCGGACGGTTGGCGGAATGCGTGCTTCCATCTATAATGCCATGCCGCGTGAAGGCGTAGAAAAACTGATTGCGTTTATGAAAGATTTCGAGGCAAAAAACGGATAACCGACCTCTTTGTTATCCCGCCTTTTCAGGAAAGGAAGAGCAGATATGTATCAGATTCAGACACTGAATAAGATTTCCCCGATTGGACTGGGACGATTTGACCGTGCAAAATACACCTGGGGCGATGAAATGGAAGCACCGGATGCTGTGCTGGTGCGTTCGGCTTCGATGCATGATATGGATTTCCCTGCTTCGTTGATGGCGATTGCCCGTGCAGGTGCCGGTGTCAACAATATTCCGCTGGATGACTGTGCACGCAAAGGTATTGTCGTATTCAATACGCCTGGTGCAAACGCCAACGCGGTCAAGGAAATTACCATTCTGGGTCTTTTGATGGCTTCCCGTAAGGTTGCGGATTCGATGGCCTGGGTTCAGACCCTGAAAGGCAGCGGCGACGAGGTTTCCAAGAAGGTAGAAAAAGGAAAAGGCGCGTTTGTCGGTCCGGAAATCCTGGGTAAAAAACTGGGTGTCATCGGTTTGGGTGCAATTGGCGTTCTGGTTGCCAACGCTGCCGCAAAACTGGGCATGACGGTTTATGGATATGACCCATATTTGTCGGTGGATGCGGCATGGTCGATGTCTTCGTCGATTCATCATTCCACATCGCTTAAAGATATCTACGAAAACTGCGATTACATCACATTGCATCTTCCCTGCACCGGTGAGACTCGCGGTATGATTAATGCTTCGTCCATTGCGACGATGAAAGCAGGCGTACGGCTTTTGAACTTTGCAAGAGGCGAACTGGTTGTAACCGAAGACCTGCTGGAAGCGGTCGATCAGAAGAAGATTGCCTGCTACGTCACCGACTTCCCTGCTGATGCAATGCTGGGACATGAGAATATCGTTTCTTTCCCGCATCTGGGCGCTTCTACTCCTGAATCGGAAGATAACTGTGCGGTTATGGCCGCCAATGAGCTGATGGAATATCTGGAGACTGGCAATACCGTCAATTCCGTCAACCTTCCCAACCTGACGCTTCCCAGAAGTGCCGGTATGCCGCGCGTATGCGTTATTCACCTGAACGTCAGCGGTCTGATTAATAAGCTGACAGCGGTTATTTCGGAAGCTGGATGCAACATCGAAAATATGATTTCCGGTTCCCGCAAGGAATATGCGTATACCATTTTTGATCTGAGCGGAAAAGTTCCGGAAAATCTGGCTGGTTTGCTGGATCAGGTACCGGATGTTATCCGCAGCAGAGTAATTTAAGTGGGTTCCTCTTATCGGTAAATAAGGAAAGGCCTGAAAGCTGTATCAACAGTTTTCAGGCCTTTTCATTATTATGGCATCGAAGATTATTTTTGAGGTGTATTTTCTTTTTCCTGTGCAGCCGCATTTCTCAGAAACGGTACTTCATCAGGGCTTCTGAGTATGCGCTGCGGTGCAGGTGAAGCTGTTTGAGCTTCTGGTTTAGTTGTTGTTTCAGAAGGTGTATCCGTTTGTATTTCAGTTGGAGCGGGTTCCTCAGAAATATTGGGCAGCGTATTTTCAGCTGATGCTGCCATTTTTGCCAGCCGGTGACGGCGGCGCTTACGGGTAATATAATAGAGAAAAACGGTTGCGAAAGTCGTTACCGGTATCGTAAAGACAATACCGATACTGCCGGCCAGTGCCTGTAGTACTTCACCGGTAATCATTTCGATGCTGAGTACCTTTTCCAGATCGTCATAATAGGTCATGAACAGCAGCGTGACATGTAATCCACTGCCGATATACGCCAGGACCAGCGTATTGGACATGGTACCCATGATATCCCGTCCGATGGTAAATCCGCTTCGCATCAGTTCCAGTGCCCGGATATCGGAATTCTGGTTGTATAGTTCGGTCAGGGACGAGGCAATATCCATTCCGACGTCCATCGTCGCACCCACCGCACCAATGATGATAGCTGCAAACACAATGCCTTTGAGGTCAATCGGATGATCTTCGTTGATAAACAGCAGCATCATCGAGTCGTCGTCTACCAGACCGGTCATCCGCATCTGATATTCACTGACCAGCGTAATCAGTCCGGCAATCAGCACACCACCGGCACAGCCGATGCCGGCTGCAAGGCTCTTGATTCGCCATCCGCTGACCAGTGCCAGTGTCATGACGATGGTAAACAGGCAGACGCCGATTGCAGTCAGATAGATATTGTATCCAGCGGCGATCATCGGAATCAATACGGCGAAAATTGCCAGACAGGTCAGCGCCAGTGAGACGAGTGTCCGTACCCCTTTCATTCCACCGAAAATCAGCACCAGCAAAATAAACGAGACCGCCAGCAGCGCCAGCCAGTCACTGCGTATGTAGCCGGAAGAGTACCACTGCATTTCACCATACTCATTCTTCTGTTGGTAGACATAAACTTTGTCACCAGGTTTACATGGGTCAGACAGGGTCAGCGTGGTGGTATCCTGAACCTGCGTAACCAGTATCTGACTTCCCTTATCCGGACCGCTGAGCAAAGTTGCATAGCAGACTGTCCTGCGTTCAGCGATTGAGTCGGAATACTGGGAATAGATATCGTTGGAGGAAACGACCTCGGTGATACGAGCGCGGTATTCTTCTTCCTGAATGCCGCCCAGATTTTGTCCCAGAACGGTACCATCCCGGACTGCAAACCGGTAGCCTGCAACCAGCAGTATCACACTGATTATGATGGTGACAACATATAAAATCCGGTCAGCCCGGGTGGATGGTTCACTTTTAAGATAGAGTCGAAAAAGTCCTTTTTGGTTTTTCATCGCAGCAATCCTTTCTTTGTTATCTGGTAAGATTTGTAATCGCGGGTCCGAATCCGCTACGGATATTATATCATATTTTGACCCGGCCAGACAGCCTAATTTTATAAGATGGAAGATTATCCGGCAGAAACACATATCATTTTTTACATAGAAATTACATTGATTTTTCGGTTCTTTCTGTTTAAAGGGTTGATTTTAATTTGGCGGTAGCGTAAAATAAATAGTATAATAGGGCATTTCATGGAAAGGATTTCGCGATGGATCTCAAACAACTTCGATATTTTGCCGCAGTTGCCGAACAGGGCAGCGTTTCCGCCGCTGCACGGCAGCTGTTTATGTCGCAGCCTCCGTTGAGCACACAGATCAGGCAGCTGGAAGAAGAACTGGGATGCCACCTGTTCAACCGGGATGGAAGACGTTTTATTCTGACGGATGCGGGAAAACTGTTGTATGAGCGCACCCAGGGCTTGCTTGGGATGGCAGATTCCATGGAAAAGGAACTTCGCGATTTTCGTGAAGGTGCCTGCGGAACCCTGCGGCTGGGAGCGGTGTCTTCTATCTGCGGGATGGATTTGTCGGAATGGCTGGCAGCTTTCTGGAAAAACTATCCCGAGGTAAGAGTCGAAATCAGCGAACAGAATACCTATCAGCTGCTTGAACAACTGCGCAGTCACCAGCTGGATCTCGCAATTATCCGTACGCCTTTTTTGTCAGATGGCTTGCAATGCCGTGTTCTTCGTCAGGAACGGATGGCGGCTGTCGGTAAACGGTCTGCATTTGAACGGATATTGGGAAAGATGCCGGAAACGCTGTCGATACAGCAGCTGGAAAATCTGCCGTTGATTATCTACCGCAGATGGGAACCGCCTTTGACCGAGCTGATGAGAGAAAAAGGACTGGTTCCGACGTACTTCTGCATCTGTGATGATGCGCGGACGGTTGTCTCACTGGCAAAAACGGGAATGGGAATTGGTATTGTGCCCGATTCATCAGCTGAGGAGCTGGGCGGAGAATGTCAATGCGTGGAAATCGTTGATCCGAAGTTTCAATCGGCAATTGTAGCGGCGGTATGTGAGGGTGCTTACCTGTCCTCTGTTGCAAAGTTGTTTTTGGAATATCTCCCGCGGCCGGAAATGCCCTCGGCAAACTGACAGTTTTTATCTGATAAAATTGTTGGGGTGCCAGAAAATGCAAAAGCATGGGAAAATCAATTGACAGATTGATAGAAAATATGTATAATTTTAT
>DVLW01000055.1 GCA_018715285.1 Candidatus Faecivivens stercoripullorum
AACATCCGAGAAAAGTCAGGCTCAAGAGCAACACTAGGCACACAGTAGATAATCTTCTTTTCACAGCAGTTGCCCCCTTTAGCTGTCCAGTTTTGTACAGAAAAAGTCAGCTGAACATTTATCATTCCTGATATCCGCGTACACTCTTATTTCATCTTAAAATTACTCTTGTTATATAAATAATTAAGAATAATATATACTTGTTAATTATAATCGGATATTTTATATATTTATTCTAACCGGCATATACAGTTAATTTATTAAAGTAAAGCTATTTTATGAATTCTTGTTTTCCACCGAAGCAATCAAAATCCGCCGGATATTCCCATCCAACAGCTGTCCGAGCCTTTTGATGATCTGCTCCGGGTCCTCTTTCATACCATGCGCCATCCAGTCCATCATCATTCCGATCAGCGCCTTACGGTAAAACATCGAAACCAGCCGGACATCTTTTTCATCAGGAGTCAGTCCCGCTGCCTGATGACGGATATAACGGTCAAGCACCTCTCCGACCACACGGTTCAGGTATTTTTCCAGAAACCGCCGCCCATCTGACTGAAAAATATGATAAACCGCCCGACGATTCTGCAATGCAAAATGAGCCGAAGCGATCACGCCTTCCGGCCAGTTACTGTCGGTAAAATCAACCTGCAAGGCCTGCTCGGTTTCATCCAGCAGCACCTGTTCCAGCAGAGCATAGATGTCCTGATAATAGTAATAAAATGTATTTCTGCTCACATTGCATTCACTTACAATATCCCGGACAGTAATTCTGTCCAGCGGTTTCTGATTCAAAAGCCGGATAAATGCGGCCTGAATAATCTGTTGTGTATCCCTAGGCATTTTATTCCCCCTCCTGTCTGAACGTCTTTTTCTTAATTTAATTATACCATATTCCATTTCATCCGGCAAACAGATTTTTCCCGCAGTTTACGGGTAACTGACAAAAATCGCACCTGTTTACTGCTATAATACTAAGCAGGAATAAAGTCGGTCACGCTACCTGCCATCGTGTACCACCAATATTTCCTATAACACCTGCATCAGACAAGGAGGATCATCATGTTGCCCTGTCAGAACGAATGCCCGTTTTTCCACACCGATTGCCACAAAACCTGTGCTCAGTGGGTTGAACGGCAAAACCGTCAGCGTGAAGAAAATCTGAAAAGAAAAAACTTTCTCAAGATACATAACCAGCTCTGTTCCGAACAGCTTCGCCAGCTGCAAGGAATGATGCCGGCACGCAGCCGTTTTCGATAATCTTTCCTTGCGTAAAAACAGCTCCCATTCCGCCACAGTGACGGAATGGGAGCTGTTTTCATTCGTAATTACCCGTTATTGCGGGCGTACTTTTCAAACCAGTTGGTGATTTCCGTCAGACGACGAATGCGGTGCTGCGGTTTGCCGGAACGGGAAAGTTCATGGTTTTCACCGTGGAAGAGGCAAAGCCGTGTCGGAACACCCTGCGCTGCCAGACTGGTATACATCTGAAGACCTTCCGCCAGCGGACAACGATAATCCTCATCCGAATGGATGAACAGTGTCGGAGTCTTGACATTGCCTGCGTAACGCATCGGCGAATGTTCCCACATCTTATCCGGAGTATTGATCGGGTCAGCGTCGCACTGGTCTTTTGCAAACTCGACGCCGATATCCGATACGCCGTAAAAGCTCAGCCAGTTGGCAATCGAACGCTGAGAAGCAGCACAGACAAACCGATCGGTATGACCGATAATCCAGTTGGTCATAAATCCGCCGTAGCTACCGCCTGTCTCGCAGACTCTCGTGCGGTCGATCTGCGGATATGCTTCCAGAACCGCGTCGGTAAAGTCCATCAGGTTGCGGTAATCGGTTTCACCGTAATGGCCGCGGATATCCATAAACTGATTATCTCTGCCGTCGCTGCCCATCGGGTTGCAGAAGAAGACAAAATATCCCATATTGGCCCAGAGCTGCATCTCATGATAGAATACCGGACCATAGACCGTTTTGGGGCCGCCATGAATATCCAGAACTGCCGGATAGCTCTTGCTGGGATCGTAGTCCTTCGGGAGCAGTACCCAACCGCCGATTGTCCAGCCTTCACTCTGTACACTGAGCGGCTGCGGGACAGCAACATATTTTCCTTCCAGTGCAGCGTCGTTGAAGTGGCTGATCTGGACGACCTCACCGGTCTTCAGGTCAGCTTCATACAGTTCCTGCAAACGAGTGTCATACATCGCAACCATCAGCGCTTTGCCGCCCTTTTCAGGGATATCAAACTCGTCGATTGCCCCGTCTTTGGTAACGACCGGAACAGAATTTCCATCCATCGACAGTGCGTACAGATGAGAATTGCCTTCACGGGTAGTCAGATGATACAGTGTATCACCGTTTGCTCTCATCTCCTGGCCACCGCCATATCGGCAATCGCTGCCGACGCTGCTGTACATGTTGTATTCTTCCTGACGGATTACAGTCAGTTCTCCATTTTCGGTATTGACCTCATAGACCCATGCGTTTTCATTCAGGCCATGGCGTCTGCCCTCAGTAGCCAGTATCAGCAGACGGTTACCTACCTTTACCATACCGTTTCCGTAAAGTCCGGTATATTCCCGAATCATTCTGACCGCACCGGTCGGAACATCCAGAGCATACAGCGAAAAATGATTGCGGATGGCATGTGCTTCATATGCATCACCGGTAAAGTAAACGGTATCGCCCATCACTTCATATCCATCTGTCTGGAACAGCGGGTCGGTGATCCGTTTGCAGCTGCCGGTTTTCTCGTCATAGATAAACAATGCACGGCGCAGTTTATTGGTAACGCCGCGGCCATTTCCCCAGAAAGGAATTTCGTCAAAGACTTCATAGTCCTTTTCTTTTTCACGAGCCTTATCTGCTTCTGTCCGCTTTTCAGCAGTCATCTCATAATAATCCGGACAGCCGGCATCAATACGACCCAGCACCAGCCATTTTCCATTTCCAAGCCCGTAAATTTCCTGTACAGCAAACGACAGGGTAAAAGCCTGGACAGCTTCGCCGCCGGTCACATCCAGACGATAAAAGCTGGTAAACTGTTCACCGGCCTTCTGGCGTTTCTGTTCTTCAGCCGAACGGACTGCCGGGAACAGGATATGGGTATCATCTTCCCATACAAACTGTCCTTCCTTGCCGATACCGGTCAGCTGGCGCAGTGTACCGTCATACATCCACAGCCGGCTTTCATAGCAGTTTTCCTCTTCGTTGCAGTTTGAAACGACGAAAGCTGCCCGGCTGCCGTCCGGAGCGTAACGGACTGCCGAAAGAAAACGGTAGTTCAAAAAATCCGTCAGTTTAAGCTGTTCCATCAGATATTCCTTCTTTCCAAAAGCTGTCTTAATCTCTGTCCAATTGGATATTAGTCTTATTTTACAACATTTTCGCCAAAATGTACAGAGTATCCATGCATAAAATATTTATTGCTCCTTTTTCAGCAGCCTGCGGTAGGAAAAGTCGATTCCAAAAGCGCCCAGAGGTGCCGTAATAATAATCGCCAGAACCGCTACCGACAGCACCATATTGCCGCAGCTGAGTCCCATCGACAGCGGAACCGAACCGATTGCAGCCTGTACCGTAGCTTTTGGCAGGTAGGCAATCACACAAAACAGCCGTTCCCGGAAATTCAGCTTTGTTCCCAGCATACAGATCGTCACGCCGACCGATCTGAACACCAACGCCAGCAGAATCAGCAGTACAGCCGCCGGTCCTGCAACCAGTGTATACCGGATATCCACCGCGGCACCGACCAGTACAAACAGGATGACTTCCGCTGCAAGCCAGAGCTTGCCGAACTTTTCCGACAGCCGCTTGGAGACAAAATCAACACTCGACATTTTAAGGACAGCCGCCATACTTACAACCGCCAGCAATCCGGATACCGGTACAATTCCTTCCAGCCATGTTTCCACCGAGACAAGTAAAAACGAAAGCCCAAGCAGGATAATCACCTTCATACTGTTCCTGACACAGTGCCGGTGTGCATATGCCGTTTCAAAAAATCTTCCGGTCAGCCAACCGACCGCAGCACCCAGCAGGATACCCAGTACAATCGAAACCGGTATCCCGACAAAATCGGCAACTCCGGCACTGCCGCCCTGTGCCATCCCCGCAAAAGTCGTGAACAGGACGATGACAAAGATATCGTCACAGGAAGCACCCGCCATAATCATCTGCGGGATACTCTTTTCGGTACCGTATTTTGTTTCCATCAGCTGCACCATTCTCGGCACAACTACTGCCGGTGAAACTGCCGCCAGTACCGCGCCCATGACCGCTGCTTCAATGACACTCAATCCCAGCAGCACCGGTCCCAGCAGGACAAATCCCAGTATCTCAAAGCTCGCCGGAACAAACGACATCATGATTGCCGGTCTGCCCACCTTTTTGAGGTCAGCGATATTGAGTGACAGTCCTGCCTTGAGCAGAATGATAATCAGCGCCATCTTGCGCAGGTCAGCCGAAATCATCAGGATAGACGGGTCAAGCAGGTTCAGGACTGACGGCCCAAGCAAAATCCCGACCGCCAGCATACCAATAATACGTGGTATTTTCAGCTGCTGGCAGATGCCGGCCATTGCCAGACCGGCAAGAAAAATGAACGCGAGTGAAGTTAACACAAAAAATCCTCCTTTGATCGCAAAAGCCGCTTTTCATACGCAAACCCATTTTAACGCAAAAAAGCTGATGATTTCTGCGACCGTAAAATCACAGAAGTCATCAGCTGTTCAAGCGGTTCGGGTTTCCCCGGGGAGTACTTCATTCCCCATATCGAAAATCAGTATACCCGATATTTTCCAAATTGTCAACCATAATTTACGGCAGAATATGCCCGGCACTGAGATACAGCTTGTACCAGTCGGCACGCTCAAGGGTAATTTCGCTGCCCCTGACAATTTCTGCCATCCGTCCAAGGTTGGTCGTACCCGCAACCATCTGCATCTTTGCCGGATGCCGCAGAATCCATGCGGTTGCGATACCGGTCGGAGTTGCGCCGTATTTTTCACTCAGCTCATCGAGTACCTGGTTCAGCTCCGGGAACTTCTCACGGTTGCCGACAAATACACCTTCAAAAAATCCGTACTGGAAAGGCGACCAGGTCTGAATCGTGATATCATGCAGCCGGCAGTAATCCAATACGCTGCCGTCTCTGTCTACCGCACCGTCGGTCATCATGTTTGCTTCCATTCCGGCAGATATCATACTGGAACAGGGAATGCTCAGCTGCATCTGGTTGACCGAAAGCTTCTGATGGAGGTATTTTTGCAGCAGCTCGATCTGTGCCGGACGATGGTTGGATACGCCGAAATGGCGGACTTTTCCCGACTGTTCCAGACGGTCAAACGCTTCGGCGACCTCTTCCGGTTCCATCAGTGCATCAGGACGGTGCAGCACCAGCACATCCAGATAATCGGTTCCCAGACGCTGCAAGATTCCGTCGACCGACGAAAGGATATATTCTTTGGAAAAATCATAGAATCCCTGACGGATACCGCATTTTGACTGGATAATGACCTGTTCACGGTCAAAACCGGTTTGACGGAAGGCGTCACGGAAATTTTCTTCGCACCGTCCGCCGCCGTAAATATCCGCATGGTCAAAAAAATTTAGACCATGTTCAAGATACCAGCGAATCTGTTCCGCCAGTTTCTCAGCGGGCATCTCGCCGATACGCATACAGCCGACAGCAATAGCCGGTACCTGCAAACCGCTTTTTCCAAGTGGAATGGTTTTCATCATACAAACACTCCTTATCCCGCTCGCTGCTTGCGGATAACCGATACAACATCCCAGCATCCACGGGTTTTCTTATCTCCTATCATACAGAAAAACATCCTGCAAGTCAAGCAGCACAGAAAGAGCTGAAAGCGGCTATTTTTCCGGTCAAAAAGCGTCCTTTGTCCTATTTTTGTTATCATTAAAAAAAATTTTCATCCTCTGCCCATTTCCTCCATGCT
>DVLW01000056.1 GCA_018715285.1 Candidatus Faecivivens stercoripullorum
GGTGATGACCGCACAGGTCGACAATGCATGACGGAAAGGTCAGAACAACATGAGTGATAACATCAGAATTCTTGCAATTGAAAGTTCCTGCGACGAAACAGCCGCGGCTGTCGTTGAAAACGGCAGAAAAATCCTGTCCTCGGTCATCTCGACCCAGGTGGAAGAACATCGCAAATATGGCGGTGTTGTCCCGGAAATTGCTTCCCGGCGGCATTGTGAAAATATCTGCTGGGTAGTAGAAGGCGCTATGAAAGAATCGGGACTGAGTTTCGATGACCTCGACGCAATTGCCGTCACCTATGCGCCCGGACTGATCGGTGCACTGCTGGTCGGCGTCAACTATGCAAAAGGCTTGTCGCTGGCAACTGGCAAGCCACTGGTTCCGACCCATCACCTGCGCTCCCACGTGGCAAGTAACTATCTGGCACACCCTGATCTGGAACCGCCTTTTCTGTGCATGATTGCATCCGGCGGTCACAGCCACATCGTTGAAGTGCTGGACTATACAAAATTCCATGTCATCGGACGGACAAGGGACGATGCAGCCGGTGAAGCATTTGACAAAGCAGCCCGGACTATGGGATTCCCCTATCCCGGCGGTGTCTTCATCGACAAAGCGTCCAAACTCGGCAACCCGACTGTGTTTAAACTCCCGCGTCCCCATGTCGACGGAAGCCCGTTTGATTTCAGTTTTTCCGGGCTGAAAACCGCTGTTATCAATACCGTACACAATGCCCAGCAAAAAGGCATCACCATCAACACCAATGATCTCGCTGCCTCTTTTCAGGCAACTGTCTGCGACATCATCTCTGAAAAACTGATGGCGGCTCTGGACGAAACCGGGCACAAAAAACTGGTACTTGCCGGTGGTGTCTCCGCAAACTCCGGACTCCGGGAACGGCTGCAAAAAGACTGTGAAAAACGCGGCGTATCGTTTTACTGTCCTCCGCTTCCTCTTTGCGGTGACAACGCGGCTATGGTCGGCTCTCAGGGATATTACGAATTCCTCGCCGGTAATATCGCAGGTTCTGACCTGAATGCGGTTGCTTCCAAAAAGATTGAAATCGAATGAACGAGCGGTTTGTAACTGGGGTTGCAACCGGATTGACAGCGGTACTGGTAATCTTCATTCTGGGCTTTTCCCTTGGAAGAACGCCGACAGAAGATGGGATGCTGCTGGTATCATCCCAGTCGGCAATGGAATCATCCGCTATCGTAAATTCCGAACCAGAATCATCGGCGGCTGAACAGCCATCATCTGCCCTCTCCGAATCGTCTCAAAGTGAATCTGCCGTTTTTCCGGTTGACCTCAATACCGCTGACGCAGCATTGCTGGATACCGTTCCCGGAATTGGTGAAGTGATCGCTGGACGGATTATCGAATATCGGAACAGCGTCGGGAAATTCAAAACGGTCGATGAACTGCTTAATGTCAAAGGTATCGGTGAAAAAACACTGGAAGAAATGCGGGATTATCTCACAGTCAGCGAATAATGCAAAAACAAAACAGCGGCAACCCTCATCTGAAGGCTGCCGCTGTTTTATTGCTGTAAAATCAATATTACTGGTTGATAAATGCTTCAGAAAGAGCATTCATTGCCTTGACGCCCTGTTCACGGTCAATCAGGACCGAGATCTTGATCTCGGAGGTGGAAATCATCTTGATGTTGATGTCAGCCTCGTACAGAGCTTCAAACATCTTTGCAGCAACACCGGGGTTGGACTGCATACCAGCACCGACAATCGAAACCTTGGTGACATTGTCAGCAACTTCGATCTTGTTGGGACGGAGAATATCCGAAGCAGCTTCCAGCACTTCATATGCCAGTTCAGCGCTGTCTCTCGGAACAGTAAAGCTGATATCTTTGGTGCCGTCACGGCCAATCGACTGGAGGATGATGTCAACGTTGATTTTCTTTGCTGCCAGCAGAGAGAAAATCTTGAAGGCAATACCGGGTTTGTCAGGAAGACCAACAACCGCGATCCGTACTACGTCATCATCTTTTGCTACACCTTTAATCAGTAATTTTTCCATTTTGGTCACCTCTTTGACTTTTGTCCCGGGTTTGTGCTCAAGACTGGAGCATACTTCCAGATTTACGTTATATTTCTTTGCCATCTCAACCGAACGGTTGTGCAGTACCTGTGCGCCGCAGGATGCCAGTTCCAGCATCTCATCAAAAGAAATCTCGCTGAGTTTCTTTGCGGAAGGTACCAGACGAGGGTCAGCCGTATAAACACCGTCAACGTCGGTGTAAATCTGGCAGAGATCAGCCTTCATCGCCGCTGCAATTGCAACTGCACTTGTATCACTGCCGCCGCGTCCCAGCGTGGTGATATCATCATAACGGTTGATTCCCTGGAATCCGGTGACGATTACAATACGACGCTTATCAAGTTCCCGTTCGATTCTCTCGGTATCAATCTTCTTGATACGGGCCTTGGAATAGTTAGAGTCGGTATGGAAGCCGGCCTGATGCCCGTTGAGCGAAACAACCGGATATCCCATCGATTCAATCGCCATCGCAAGCAGCGATGCAGAAATCTGCTCGCCGGTCGACAGCAGCATATCCAGCTCACGTTTGCTGGCATGGGGATTGATCTCACTTGCCTTTTCCAGGAGATCATCAGTGGTATCGCCCTGAGCGGATACGACAGCGATAATATTGTTACCGTTTTTGTACGCATTGGTCACAATATTGGCGACATTGAAAATGCGCTCTTTATTTTTTACGGATGTGCCGCCAAATTTTTGTACAATCAGTCTCATAACTGCCTCCATTCACAAAAGCAAAACGCTTTTATAGTTATCGAAAATCAGTAATCCAGTACCCGGATCATCGATTTAACTCTGATTAAGTTGCCCAGTACCTCCAGCTTGCTGTCCAGCTCCCTTTCGGTCATCTGTCCGGTCACAAATGCGATTTCATCCTCCGGCTGACCCGGACGGCTGAGAAATTCCACGCCGCCCATGACATCGTTTACCGTCGACTGTGCGTGATCCAGCAAATTCGCACGGATATAGAAACGCAGCGGGTCGGTCTTGTAATCCGCGACATTGTGTGCATCAGAATCTACCCAGCTGAGGGACTTGCTGGTGCAGTTGGCCTTGGAGATATCGATCATATCAGCGACCACCGCACTGGCTGTCGGCATCTTACCGGCTCCGCGGCCGTAGAATACAACGTCCCCTGTCGCGTTGCCGCGAATCAGGATACCATTGAATACGTCATCAATGCCGGCCAGCTGACTGTGAGAGGACAGAAACGCCGGATAAACAGTTGCAATAACCTTACCGTCCGGCTGCTTTTTTGCTCGTCCGATCAGCTTGATAACGCCGCCCCAACCGGAAGCATATTCGACATCTTCCAGCGTCAGGCCGGTAATTCCCTCGGTATGAACCGTATCGGGATACACATGACTGCCAAACGCCAGCGAAGCCAGAATACAGATCTTACGGCAGGCATCATGCCCTTCAACGTCCGCAGCGGGATTGCGTTCAGCGTAACCCAGCTTCTGTGCCTGTGCAAGCGCCTCATCGAACGGAACCGATTCATGAATCATCTTGGTCAGGATGTAGTTGGTAGTACCGTTGAGGATACCTGCAACTTCGGTGATCTCGTTTGCTGCAAGGCACTGATGCATCGGCCGGATAATCGGAATGCCGCCGCCGACACTCGCCTCAAAGAAATAGTTGACATTATGCGCCTTTGCAACCTGCAAAAGCTCGGCGCCTTTGGTGGCAACCAGCTCTTTATTGGAAGTAACAACGCTCTTTCCATGCTCCAGCAGCGATTTTGTAAATTCAAACGCCGGAGAAAGTCCACCCATAACCTCTGCGACAATCGTAATCTCCGGATCATTCAGAATATCATCAAAGTT
>DVLW01000057.1 GCA_018715285.1 Candidatus Faecivivens stercoripullorum
CGAAACATCCAACTCCTGAAGATTGGCATAAGCGTCTGAATAATCCAGAATAGAATCCAGAGTCGTAAAATTGTTATCCGAAATATCCAGATAAGTCAGTCTATAATTGTATTTAAGTCCTGCCAGTGAAGTAAGTTTGTTACCGGAAAGATCAATATAAGTCGCACCGGAAAGATATTCAATACCGGTCAGATCTGTCAGATTCTGATTAGACAGGTCTACATATGTATAAGATGCAAGTTCGGAAGTAGTCAGCGTGCCATCTCCGTTGGTATCGCACTGTGCAAGCAGGACATTATACAGCCGTCCATTAAAATCACTGCTTGTCAGCTGGTTGGTGGTGACAGCATAAACCGGCTGAGAAACAAATTCCGACCCGGATGCGACCAGCATCAAAGCCATCGCACCAGCTGAAAGCGACCGCATCCATTTTGAAAATACCGATGATTTAGTAAAACTCATGTTTGTCCATCCTTTCCAGGAGCAGTATCCTTAATCTGCACCCTATTGTCAAAATCAAATATATGCAGATCATCTGCCGGATATGCCGCCATTGATCTGAAAAATTCAGATTACTGCATCTGTCTCATATTATATCACATTCAGCAGCAGCGGTAAAGAATCCAGGGAGCAATTCCAGCAATATACATTTTAAAATGACTGCTCAATCCATAACCTGTATATAATATAAGTATCAAAAAGATACAGAAATGTTGCAATCAGACAAAAAGTTTACAGAATATTCAACTCCCTTCAAAACCGCCGTTTCATTGGCTTTTTCCCCTTGACCTGAGGGGAATTTGTGTTTATAATATGAGAGAGAATGTATTCCGATGAAAGGATGTCAACACAGATGAAAAACAGCGAAAAAACGCTTGATATGATCGTAAATCTCTGTAAGAGCCGCGGATATATCTTTGCCGGCAGCGAAATCTACGGCGGCCTCGCCAACAGCTGGGATTACGGTCCTCTTGGCGTTGAGTTCAAAAACAACGTCAAAAAGGCCTGGCTGAAAAAATTCGTCCAGGAAAGCGGCCTCAACGTCGGTCTGGATGCCGCAATCATCATGAATCCTCAGACCTGGGTCACCACCGGACACGTCGGCAACTTTTCCGACCCCCTGATTGACTGTAAAGACTGCCACTCCCGTCAGCGCGCTGACAAACTGATCGGCGATGCTCATCCTGAGGTAAATGCCGACGCAATGAGCTTTGAGGAGATGGATGCATTTATCTCTGAGCATGATGACATTGTCTGCCCGGTCTGCGGCAAGCACAATTTTACCCCTATCCGTAAGTTTAACCTGATGTTCAAGACCTTCATCGGTGTTACCGAAGATTCTTCCAGCACCTGCTACCTCCGTCCTGAGACCGCACAGGGTATCTTCGTAAACTTTGCAAATATCCAGCGTACCACCCGCCGCAAACTGCCTTTTGGCGTTTGCCAGGTAGGTAAGGCGTTCCGTAATGAGATCACTCCCGGTAACTTCACCTTCCGTACCCGTGAATTTGAACAGATGGAATGTGAATTCTTCTGCAAACCCGGAACCGACCTGGAATGGTTTGCATTCTGGAAAGATTTCTGCAAGAACTGGCTGCTCTCTCTGGGCATCAAGGAAGAAAACCTGCGGCTGCGTGACCATGAACCGGCTGAGCTGGCATTCTATTCCCGTGCAACCACCGATATCGAATATGCTTTCCCCTTTACCGACTGGGGCGAACTTTGGGGTATTGCTGACCGTACCGATTATGACCTTGGCCGTCATATGGAAGCCAGCAAGAAGGATCTGACCTATTTTGATCCGGAGACCAACGAGCACTATATTCCTTATGTTATCGAGCCTTCTCTGGGCTGCGACCGTGTTGCTCTGGCATTCCTGTGCGAAGCATACGACGAAGAACATCTGGTAGACGCAAAGGGCAAGGAAGATATCCGTACCGTTTTGCATCTGCATCCGGCTCTGGCTCCTTTCAAGTGCGCTGTCCTGCCGCTTTCCAAAAAGCTGGGTGACAAGGCAATGGAGATCAAGAACGAGCTGTCCAAGTACTTTATGGTCGACTATGATGACGCAGGTTCGATTGGTAAACGTTATCGCCGTGAGGACGAAATTGGTACGCCTTACTGCATTACCGTCGATTTCCAGACCATCGGCGATGAAAATACGCCCGCTGACAACTGCGTTACCGTTCGTGACCGCGATACAATGGAACAGGTTCGCCTGCCCATTTCTGAGCTGGTCTCTTATATCCAGAAAAAGATTGAATTCTGATTTTCAAAATCTGTTGCAGCCGGACAGTTTTGTCCGGCTGTTGTTTTATCCAGACGGATTTCTCTGGCTCATAAAAGCCTGGCCGTTTGCAATCATCCAGGAAATGAGGAATCAAATTGCCTGAAAAACGTTATCGTATTGGAGAAGTCAGTAAAATTACCGGAATCTCTAAAGACACTCTGCATTTTTACAATAAAGCCGGGCTGCTGATTCCCGATTACACAGACCCGGAAAACAGATATCGTTATTATTCCCGCTGGAACCTGTGGCAGCTGGATATCATCACCATCTGCCGGCGTCTGGGGATATCCCTGCAACAGGTAAAAGCCGTGCTGGAAGCACATGACAATAACCGGATTGCCGCTCTGCTGATGGAATACCGGGAAGAAGCGTTACGGCTGAGCCGGTACTACCAGCAAGCAGCAGATGATATTCTCTGGTACTGGCAACAAAACCAACAGATTCAGGCTGCCAAGAAATTCACCGATTACGGGCATGTTACCTGTCAGTACTTTGACCAAGAGACCGCAATCGCCGGAGTTCCCGGTCATGGTTCTGATTCCTGTCATGCCAACCTCCAGATGGCTGCACAGCGGCAGCTCAAACAGACTGGCAGTATCCGCCGGCGTTATGGATATATTCTGGATATTGCCGGACTCTCTGAAGGAGAGATGATTAAACGGCAGGAATATCTGAAAATTGACGGCAGCAAATATGAACTGGCCGCTCCGGAAAATCTGCTGATTATCCCGGCCGGAGATTATGCCGTCTGCCGTATCCATGTTATGGAAGACCGCGCCGATTTTTCTCCGCTGCTGGACTGGCTGAATGAAAATGGCCGGACTGCCCAGGCGGTATATGCCGAAGAAATAGGATTACAGCTGTTTGATTATCTGGTCAGCTACGACTGCCTGGTGAGAGCAAAACTGACAGAAAAAAAATCTGAAAAAAACTCTTGACCGTGTAGTAACTCCATCCTTTATACTGTTTGGCAGAAAGGATGAAACAACATGGAAAAGACATCAATTCCCAGACTTCTGCTCAAACTTGCACCTCCCGTTATGCTTTCGCTGTTGATTCAGTCGATTTACAATCTGGTCGACAGCATCTTTATCGGCCGGTATTCTGACGCCGGACTGACGGCGCTCTCGATCATATACCCGATACAGCTGCTGCTGACCGCTCTGGCAACCGGAATCGGAACCGGTGCCGGTATCTTGGTTTCCCACGCAGACGGCAGCGGCAAAAAGGGCTGTCAGGGTGATATTGCGGTATCCGCGCTGACAATCAGTATCGGCCATGCCGTAATTGTGACAATCTGCGGACTGGCGCTGTTGGACAGCTTTTTAGGGCTTTCTTCTCAGCAGGAAGTAGTCCGTCAGTGCGGGCTGGATTATGGAAGAATTGTTCTGCTGTTTTCACTGGGATGCTTTATTCAGGCGATTCTGGAAAAACTCTTGCAGGCTAAAGGAAAAATGACAGTCCCGATGATTGCGCAGATTGCCGGAACGGTCTGCAATATTATCCTCGACCCGATTCTGATTTTCGGACTGGGCGGTGCGCCAGAAATGGGGCTGAAAGGTGCTGCAATTGCAACCGTATGCGGACAATGGTGCTGTATGCTGATTACGCTGGCTGGCTTTCTTGTCCAGTATCCCAAAGAGCAACGCCGCGGCAAAATCAGTCCTACAATTATCCGCGAAATCTACCGCACAAGTGCTGCCTCCATTCTGATGCAATCGCTTTATACCCTTTATATTATCGGCCTCAATCTGATTCTGAAAGGTTTTACCGAAGATGCCGTCACCGTACTGGGAATTTATTATAAACTGCAAACCTTTTTCTTTATCCCCTTAATCGGTCTTCAGCAGGTGATTCTTCCGGTCATCAGCCACAATTATGGTGCAGGAAAAGGCAGCCGGATTCGCGAAGTGATACGGTATTCCAGTGGATTTTCCATCTGCATTATGGTACTGGCAACAGCTGCCTTTATCATTTTTCCCCGTCAGCTAACCGGTATCTTTACCACTTCCGAATCGGTATGCACAATCGGTGCTCAGGCGCTTCCGATTATCAGTCTCAGCTTTCTGCCTGCGGCGGTTAATATGATGCTGATTGTCTGCTTCCAGGGAATTATGATGGGTAAGTGGAGCATCTGCGTCACCCTGCTGCGCCAGGTATTTTTGCTGGTACCACTGGCATGGCTGTTCCATTTTGGCGGATTGGGAATGGTCTGGCTGACCTTCCCGGTTACGGAAATCATCACGCTGGGATGTGCGGTATTTCTCTATCAAAAATATGCGACAACTGCGATTGGACTTACCTCTCCCACCGCTGATCTCACTGCCTGATTCAAAGGTTCCCATCTTTCAACCGCAGCGGCTAAAGAACAGAAAGGTTTACTTTACTGTCAAAAAGTGATACACTGAATATGTACATACAGATATTTGAAAGGATGGGTTCAGATGATTTTATATGTTGTCCGGCATGGTGAAGCAACCTGGAATGTTCTCAATAAAATTTGCGGCGGACGTTCAGATGTACCGCTGACCGAAAAAGGACGGATGCAGGCTAAACAATTGTCCGAAAAGATGCCCTTTATTGACCGTGTACTCTGTTCACCGATGCAGCGGGCACGGGAAACTGCCGAGATACTGATACAGGGCAAAACCGTCATCCGGATAGAACCCAGGCTGCGTGAACAGGATTTCGGTGACTTTGAAGGAATGGACCGGGGAACCGAGGCGTTTTTAAAAGCCAAAAAGGAACCTGCCTGTCATTTTCCCGGTGGTGAATCCAGTTTTCAGACTGCCGCACGGGTTTATGGATTACTGGACGAGCTGAAGGCAGAAAAGAGTGATGATTCGGTTTTATTGGTCTGTCATGGGGCAATTATGCGGATTATTGAAACCTATTTCCGGGATATGCCACTGGATGAGTTTTACCATTATTCACCCGAGAACTGCAAACTGGTG
>DVLW01000058.1 GCA_018715285.1 Candidatus Faecivivens stercoripullorum
TCATGGATACCGATACTGGTGCAATTCTGGGAATGGCGGACTATCCGCATTATGACTGCAACGATCCGTATACCATTACTTATGAATACACTCTCCAGCAGATTGACCAACTGGAAACCGAGGAGGAAAAAACCGCTGCCAGACAGGAAGCACGTGAAGCACAGTGGCAGAACAAGGCAATTACCGATACCTATGAGCCCGGTTCGGTTTTCAAGGTTGTTACCGCGTCGGCTGCATTGGAAGAGGGAACTGCAAGTCTTTCTTCTACCTATTACTGCAACGGTGTCGTCAATTTCCAGGACGGCAGCAGCACGCTGGGTATTCACTGTCATAAACGTACCGGACATGGTGCGGAAACCTTTACCGAGGCACTGGTCAACTCCTGCAACCCGGCCTTCATGCAGATTGGCTTGGATCTTGGTCAGGAGCGGTTCTTCGAGTATTATCAGGCTTTCGGTCTGACGGAAAAGACTGGTATTGACCTGCCGGCAGAACGAATTGGTGTCTATTACGATGATACTATGAATAATATTTCGCTGGCATCCTGTTCGTTTGGTCAGTCCAATACCATGACCCCTTTGCAGATGCTGACGGCGGCTGTTGCCGCGATCAATGGCGGCAACCTGCTGGTTCCCCGCGTTGTCGACCGGATTATTGACTCTGACGGCAATACCGTTCAGGAATTTGGTACCACCGTCAAACGTCAGGTTATTTCTGAAGAAAACTCCGCTATCATGAGAGATGCATTGGAACAGGTTGTTTCAGCAAACGGCGGTACCAATGCTTACGTTAAAGGTTACAGAATCGGTGGTAAATCAGGTACTGCACAGATTCTGTCCAACAAGCTGGATGAAGGCGAAGAGGAAATGTACGTTTTCTCTTACTTTGTTTTCGCACCGGCTGATGATCCTCAGGTCGCAGCAATTGTTCTGATTGACAGTCCGACCCAGGGCGATACCTCTTATGCAAATACTGTTGTCGGCCCGCTTGCTTCCAGCATTATGCAGGATATCCTGCCTTATCTGGGTGTGACAACCTCCTTTACCGATGAAGAACTGGAAGATCAGGAAGTTTCGGTTCCGTCCAGTCTGGTTGGTCTGGATGTTGCAACCGCTAAATCCAAACTGTCGACACAGGGACTGGATGCCTATGTCATTGGTGATGGCGATTCGGTTATCGATGTCTTCCCGGATGAGAGCAGCCGTGTACCGAATGAATCGACGGTTGTACTGTATACCGAGGGCGGCGAAATGTCGATGGTGACGATGCCGAATGTTCTCGGCCTGTCGCCTACTCAGGCAAGCCAGACGCTGGGCAATTATGGACTGAATGTCCGGGTTTCGGGCGGCGCTGCCAATAACTCTAAAGCTCGTGTTGTTTCGCAGGAATATGAAGCGGGTACTTCGCTGCAGCGCGGTACCGTCGTAGAGATTGAATGCGTAGTTTCCGGTGAGGACGGCGCTTGATGAGCCGGCTGCCGGATGAATGCCGGCAGGTATCAGAAAGGATTGAACGAAATGTTATTTTCGGAACTGATCAGAGAGATTGATTGTACAGACGGCCTTGTACTGGGAGAGGCAGGATTTGACTGTGAGGTCACTTCGATTACCTGCGATTCCAGACGGGTGGAAAAGGGAAGTATGTTTGTCTGTATCCGGGGCGGCAGCTTTGACGGGCATGATTTTGCAGGTGCAGCATTGGAAAAAGGTGCTGCGTGTGTCGTCACTGAACGCAAGCTCGGACTGGACAGAGAACTGACAGTCAGTGATACCCATGATTTTTACGGCAGAGCGGCTTCTGCGTTTTTGGGGCATCCGTCCCGTTCGATGCAGCTGGTCGGGGTGACCGGCACCAAGGGTAAAACGACGGTCACCAGCCTGATTAAACGGATTCTGACCGATGCCGGCAATATGGTCGGGTTGATTGGAACCATTCAGAATGAGATCGGAGACAGTGTCATTCACGCGGAAAATACGACGCCTGAGGCGATGGAGCTGGAATCGCTGTATGCCCGGATGAAAGATGCCGGATGCAGATACTGTGTCATGGAAGTTTCTTCCCATGCGCTGGAACAGCAGCGGATTGGGGATAGCTGGTATAAAACAGCGGTATTTACCAATCTTTCTCATGAGCATTTGGATTATCATGGGGATATGGAAAGCTATTTTGCAGCAAAGAAAAAGCTGTTTACCCGGTGTGACAGCGCTGTTATCGGAATTGACGACCCGCACGGCCGCCAGCTTCTCATCGAACTGCCGCAGATTGCCGGCAAGGATGTTCCGGTGAGGACCTTTTCTGCGGAAAATCCGGATGCCGACCTCGCGGCAAAGGACATTGTCTGTCATCCGGAAAGCGTCCAGTTTAAACTGGTATATAATGGAAAGGAATATCCGATTGATTTTGCAATGCCGGGACTGTTTTCTGTCCGCAATGCACTGGCGGCTGTGGGCGCGTGTTTGCAGCTGGGGCTTGAGATCGGGCAGATTGTGGCTTCACTCCAGAAGGTAACAGGCGTTAAGGGCAGAATTGAGATTATTCCTACCGGCCGTGATTTTACCGTCATTACCGATTACGCGCATGCACCCGATCCGCTGGAAAATGTGCTGTCTTCTCTGAAAGAGACAGTCAGAGGACGGCTGGTCTGCCTGTTTGGCTGCGGCGGTGACCGTGACCGCACCAAACGTCCGCTGATGGCGGCTGCGGCGGCAAAGTATGCGGATTTTGTCATCGTAACGTCGGATAACCCGCGTACCGAAGATCCGCAGGCGATTATTGATGAGATACTGCCGGGACTCGAGGGATTTGATACCCCGCATGTCACCATCGTCAACCGTCGGGAAGCAATTTATTACGCGGTCAAAAATGCCCAGCCGGGCGATACCATCGTCCTTGCCGGCAAGGGACATGAAGATTATCAGATCATCGGACATGAAAAATTCCACTTCGACGAGCGTGAAGTCGTGGCGGAGGCACTGGCACAGACGGAAGTGCAATGAAAATGGCATGGATGTTAAATGCCGGGATATTGCTGAAAAGGGAGCAGGAATATGCAGAGGATGAATCTTGACTGGATTATCAAAGCGGCGGATGCTGAATGGGTTGTAAAACCCCAGCAGGAGATGCAGGTTGACTGGATCGCGGCAGAATTGGGTGAAGTGCGCCCTGGGTGCCTTTATCTGGAGCTGAATCCGGGAACCGCAGAGGCGGCTGCCAGCAAAGGTGCGGCTGCGATTATATCCGATCATCCTCCGGCTGAATGCAGTGTACCCTGTGCGGTATCGTCCGGCGCGCCGTATGATACCCTTTGCAGAATTGCATCCTGGTACCGGCGGCAATTTCACACCCGTATCGTTACAATTGCGGGCGCAGATGGTAAGACGACTGTCCGTGAGATGCTCTATCGTATCCTTTCGGAAGAACAGAAAACCAGCCGTACCCGTTGGGAACTGACCGGTGATCTTGGTGTTCCGGAAACCCTTCTGGGACTGGACGCGGATGACCGCTGCGCAGTAGTCGAGATGGGATTCACGACACCGGGCAGCTTTGAGCGGCTGGGTAAGATCTGCCGTCCGTCAGCTGCGATTATTACTGGTATCGGCAGTGCGCACCTCGGGTCTTTTGGGGATAAAGAGACGATACTCAAAGAACGGATGTCGCTGACCCGTGCAATGGCCAGCACCGATCCGGTTATTCTCTGTGCGGATGACCCGATGCTGTATAATCTGGCTGGGGATGTTTCAGGCGATGTGCTGTATTATGGCATTGAGACACCGTGTGATGTCAACGGTAAGATTGTCAGCCAGCAGCGGGATATGACGGTGATGGACGTCAGCTGCTATGGAAAAACGACCCGTATCCGGTTACAGATGCCAGGCAGAGGAAACTGTTACAACGCACTTGCGGCATTTGCAGCAGCGGTCCTGATGAGTGTGCCTGAAACGACCATTCAGCGGGTACTGGAGCGCTTCCGTGCACTGCCCGGAAGGCTCAGTCTGATGACAACTTCCATGGGTGTTACCATTATTGATGACAGCTGGACATCGACACCTGAGTCGGTACGTGAAGCGGCGGACTATTTTGCACAGTTTGAAAGTAAACGAAAGATTGCCGTACTGGGTGAGATGGAAGACCTGGGGACTGCTGCTGCGTCCGCTCATCGTGCAGCCGGGCGCAGGATTGCGCAGGCCGGTGCAGATATGATTCTGGTTTGCGGCGAACATGCGGCCGAGGTTCAGGAAGGCGCTGCGCCTTATTCCCGTACCCGGGTGCAGATTTTCCAGTCTCCGGATGCGATCGGACAGTATCTGCGTACCGACCGCAGGGATGGAGATGTGCTGCTGTTCAAAGGCGGAAGAAAGTCCCGTCTGGAAACGGTTATCCGATATGTTTACCATGACCGGGATCTGAAAAGGGCGGAGCCGGACGTCAACAGCTGAAGGAGTGAATCATTTTGACGGCAATGGCGGCGGCAGTTGCCGCGTTTATCATTACGGCTGTCGCGGGCAAACCGCTGTCCGGATGGCTGGACAAAAAAGGGCTGTCCCGTACAGCTATTGAGAAAAAAGAAGAAGGTTTCAGTCCCGGAATGCGGGCTGTCCCGGAGATGGGCGGACTGCTTTATCTGCTGGGATTGATTGCTTCCGGACTGCTGGCGATGCTGGTGATGGTGTTTACCGGAGCCGGAGAAGCCTTTTCAGCGGAGACTGAAACTGCAAAAATGCTGGCAGTAATCGTCTGTACCGGACTGATCGGTGCAGTCGGGCTGATGGATGACTGGCGCAGAGCAAGACGGCTGGATTCGATGAATCCGCTGCTAAGGCTGGTCATTGTGTTTGCCGTATGTTTTGCGTTTCTGGCAGCAGTACGGTTGTCCGGCGACCGGTCGAGTATTCTGATGATACCGTTTGCGGGTATCCAGCTGGACGTCGGTCAGGGATGGACAGTTATCATGCTGGTTATGCTGGTGGGAGCCGCGATGGGCGGCGACAGGATGCGTGCCAGCAGCGGACAGTGTGCGAGTGTCGCGCTGGTCTGTGCGCTGGGATGTGGTGGTGTGTTTGCGGTCTTTTCCCGCATGGGTGCCTGTGCGCTGGCGTTTGGGTCAGCGGGTGCACTGTTGGGACTGGTGCTGTTTGTGCTGCCGCCGGAAAAATTACGGGAAGGCAGCGGCGGTGCCATGGCAGGATGTGTGCTGCCGGTGATGGCGGCGATTGCAGGCGGTGCGCCGCTTTTTATTCTTCCTGCAGCAATCCCCTTTATTTTTGAAGGAATATATGCTATTATTAAAGTTGCCTGTCAGGCCGCAGGCAGTGGGAAGCTGTCCGCTGACAGTCTCGGCCAGTGGCTGATGGATCGCGGAATCAGCGGAAAAGCGGTGACAGGCGGTTATGCTGTACTGTCGCTGTTGGGCTGTGTGTTGGCCGTGGCGGGCAGTTATCTGTATTTATGACCCTGCGCCGATTCGAATAGGAAATGGCGCATCTGTCAAAGTTTGTAAAGGAGTGACTGGATGACCCCAACCAGAACCGGCTCTTCCGGCCGTAATTCTGCGGCCGGCCGTAATCCTTCTTCCCGGACTCGCAGACGCAGTACGGGACGGAATACCCGCAGCAGCAAATCAATGCGCTCCCAGATTTCTCAAAAACCTGCGAGAGCTAAAAAAGCAAAGCTGGGACGAATTGATATTTCTTTCTTCTTTCTGGTTATCGTACTTGTCACAATCGGCCTGATTATGGTCTTTTCGGCAAGTTACGCCACCTCTTTGTATGAGAATGATTCAGGTCTGACACTGGTCAAAAAACAGGCAATGTTTGTTGTCATGGGACTGGTGGCAATGTACCTGTTGTCATATATCCCTTATCAGCTGTATTTCAGGCTGTATAAGCTGGTCTATTTCGGATGTCTGGGACTGACGGCACTGGCGCTTGCATTCCCGAACGCTGGTAACGCAAGTACCAGTGGTGCGAGACGTTGGATTTCGCTGGGGCCGCTCGGCACCTTCCAGCCGTCTGAGCTGATGAAATTTGGCTTGATTATTGTATTTGCGGCGCTGATTTCCATCAACTACCGGCAGATGAATACCTTTAAAAAAGGTATCGTGCCTTTTTTTGCTTATCTGATTCCCGTTTTGGGTGTTATTGCATTGCAGCGGCATATGTCCTGTATCATGCTGATGGTACTGATCTGCGGTGCAATGATGTTTATTGCAGGGTCGAAGGTTTATTATCTGGTAGGCCTGGTCCCGATTGGCCTTTTGGGTCTGGTTATCCTGCAGGCGATGGGCTTTAACTATATCGGAACCCGAATTGATACCTGGATGGACCCGTTCAGCGATATCACCGGCAGTACCTGGCAGGTTGTCCAGTCGATTTACGCAATCGGCAGCGGCGGACTGTTTGGGGTAGGGCTGGGAAATTCTACCCAGAAGTTTTTGTGGGTATCTGAGCCGCAGAACGACTTTATCTTTGCGATTGTCTGTGAAGAACTGGGGCTGATCGGGGCTCTGGCGATTATTTTGCTGTTTATTCTGTTTGTTGCCAGTGGTTTTTCGATTGCGATGCGTGCACCGGATAAATTCAGTTCGATGGTCGTATTCGGCGTTGTTTTCCAGTTTGGTATTCAGGCGCTGCTCAATATCGCGGTCGTTTCCAATGCGATGCCGACTACTGGTATTCCGCTTCCTTTCTTCTCGGCAGGCGGAAGCGCGACGCTGATGCAGTTGGGACAGATTGGCGTGGTACTGAATATTTCTCGGTACTGCCGTCCGGCGATTTCCCGTAAAAAAGATCCGGAAAAGCCGGAAGCCAAAAAGAATGAGCAGTCTTCAATAAAAATTATCAGTTCCAGGGATCTGTAATGATTCCCGGCGAAAGGAATGTTTGCGATGAGAATACTTCTGGCAGGCGGCGGCACCGGCGGGCATATCAACCCGGCAGTTGCCATTGCAGGTGAACTTGCCAAAATTTATCCCGGTGCGGAATTTCTGTTTGCGGCGGTTCCGGGCAATATGGAGGACACGATGATCCCCAAACAGGGGTATCCTGTTGCACATATCCATGTCGCGGGATTTTACCGGAGTTTTCTGCCCTGGGATATCGCGCACAATATTAAGGCTGCTGTCTGGCTGGCAGGGTCGGGACACCGTGCGGAACAGATTATTAAAGATTTCAAGCCGGATTTTGCAATCGGTACCGGCGGCTATGTTTCCGGGCCGATTATCCGGAAGGCTGAACAGATGGGAATCCCTGTCTTTCTGCACGAACAGAACGCCTATCCGGGTGTGACCACCAAAATGCTGGCACCTCGTGCCGAGACGGTTTTCCTTGCTTTTGAGGAAGCACAGGCGCGTATTCCAGATGCCAAACGGTTTGAGGTCGTCGGCAACCCTGTCCGGCAGAACTTTATCGGTATTGATAAGCAAAAGGCACGTCAGCAGCTCGGGCTGGACGATCACTTCACCATTGTTTCGGTCGGCGGAAGCCTTGGTGCTACCGCTATTAACCGGATGGCGGCTGACCTGATGGCATGGCATGCCGACAAGGGAGAGATCAACCATATCCATGGCTTTGGCAAAAACGGTCGGGAACGGTTCCCCAAGATGCTGAAGGAAAGAGGACTGGACCTGTCCAAATATCCGCGCATCCATGCGATGGAATTTATCGATAAGATGCACCTCTATCTTGCTGCTGCTGACCTGGTAATTTCCCGTGCCGGTGCAATCACCATCAGTGAGCTGGAAACGGTGGGCGCGCCGTCGATTCTGGTACCTTATCCGTATGCTGCGGAAAATCACCAGTATCATAATGGCATGGTTTTACAGAATGCCGGAGCAGCGCTGGTCGTTGAGGAAAAGGATTATAAGCGTGAATGGCTGATCGGCGAGGTTGAGAAATTTGCCGCAAGTCCTGAGCGTGTGCGCAGCTTCTCGGAAAATGCCCGTAAACTTGCAGTTACGGATACCTGCGCGAGAATTGGCGCTTCTATCCACAAAACCCTTGAACAGAAGGGAATTACCGGCTGATTCCAGTCAAATTCCTGCACAGTCCCGCATATAATGAAAAGGATGGCGACTGTGAGAGGAGTTGACTGCGGTGCAGGCAAAAAATGAGCGTATCAAAGAAGAATATATTGCTCTGTCAGAAGATGGACGGGTGCCGTTTTACCGTTTTGGACCAGGACCGTTCGGGCTGCCGGGAACAGCAACCCGAACGGTAGTTTCACAACCGGAAAATGAACCCTGCGGAAACGGATTGTGTGATATCTGCCGTGCACAGGGCTGCCGTGAACGGCAGAAGATCGAAGCACAGACAGAAGGCACACCCTGTTTTAAGGTCAGCGGTATGCGCCGTATTTCCGGCAGGGTAAGGGTACATGGTGCTAAAAACAGCGTACTGCCCATACTGGCGGCCTGTGTGCTGTGTGACAGTCCTGTTCATCTCAAACGGGTACCGCGGCTGTCGGATACCGGCGTTTCGCTGCGAATTTTGGACAGCCTTGGATGTACATCAGCTTTTTCCGGCTCGGAAGCGGTTGTGGACGCCTCCGGGTTTTATGAAACACGGATTCCTGACCGGCTGGTCAGAGAGATGCGTTCATCTGTTATCTTTCTGGGGTCGGTTGCAGCCAGAGCTGGTGAGGCAAGCCTTTGCCTGCCGGGTGGATGCGAACTGGGCGCAAGGCCGGTGGATCTGCATCTGATGGGACTGCGGGCACTGGGAATGGATATCCGGGAGCGCGGTGAAAAACTGTATGCGACCCATCAGGGACTGCGCGGCGCTGAGATCAGATTGCCGTTTCCCAGTGTCGGCGCTACAGAAAATATTTTGCTGGCGGCGGTCTGCGCGGAAGGAAAGACGGTACTGCGGGGAGCGGCACGGGAACCGGAAATTGTCGATCTCTGCTTATTTTTGCGTCAGTGCGGTGCCAATATCGTGGGAGAAGGCAGCCCGACAATCTATATCGAAGGGGTTAAGCGGCTGCACGGAACGGAATATACGATCATGCCCGACCGGATTGAGGCGGCGACATTGCTTGGATGCGCGGCTGTGACCGGCGGAAAGCTGGAACTGGACGATTGTGCACCTGAAGCAATCGGCAGTCTGCTTGCTGTGATGCGCCGGATGGGATGCCGGTTGGAGATTTTCCGCTCATCAGTGAGAATGGAGTCTCCTCGTAGGCTGACAGGAGCAGGCGTTGTGGAAACAGCACCTTTTCCGGGATTTCCGACCGATGCACAGCCGGTACTCACCGTGATGGGATGTGTTGCCGACGGTGAAACCCGGGTGCGGGAAATGATTTTTGAAAGCAGATTTAAACACCTGCCGGATCTGGTAAGGATGGGCGCCGATATTGACGTCTGCGGCAGGGAAGCGGTTATCCGGGGCGTACAGACGCTGACGGGTCAGATACTGCATGCCCGTGATTTGCGAGGCGGTGCAGCACTGGTTACGGCGGCGCTGGCTGCAAATGGGGAAAGTCGGATTTATGGACTTTCCCATATCGACAGGGGATATGAGCGGCTGGAAAAGACACTTTCATCCCTTGGCGCGGATATTGTCAGAATCAGATGAGACGATGGGCCGGTCTAAACCGGCCCGGGTTTTTTGACAGGCAGGAAAACTCTGGAACAACAGCCTGGGAAAGGAGCAGATGGGATATGGATACAAATATGAATAAGAGTGGAGAAACTCCGGTACAGAACACACCGCAAAATTCGGCGCAGCCACCGGCTGAGGAAATTCCCGGTGCCCGGCCTAAGGAAGAAATACCGGGCCATTCTTTTGCTGACGTGAAAAACGCTCAGCAGCGCGCCCGTTCCAAAGCCGGCAATAAAACGGACAGGCGTTCTGAACCTCGTCCAGATCCCCGTCAGCAGCGTCCTTCTTCCCGGCAGAATCGTCCGGGCGACAGGGAGGTCCGCCAGCAGCAGATCGGACAGGTACAGGGTCAGCGCAGAAGGCGCAGACACCGTAATTATATTATATATTACATACTGCTGGGTGCAATCATGACTATCGTTTGTGTGACCTTGTCGCTGACGGTGTTTTTCAATATTGCCAAACTGAATACATCAGGCAGCAGTGTCTATTCTTCCGAACAGATTCTTGCCGCAGTCAATGCCCGAAAAGGGGACAACCTGTTGCGGCTCAATGTCGGAAAATTAGAGGAGCAGGCTCTGGAAACACTGACTTCTGCCGAATCGGTGGAAATCAAGCGGCATTTTCCAGACCAGCTGGATATAATTGTCACCGATGGTGAACCGGTGTTGCAGGTGAGCTTTGGCGGAATGTTTTACCAGTTTACCGAAAGCGGACGACTGATTGGCGTAACTGAAACGGCAGCGGTCGATGGACAGGTCGTTGTCGGGCCGGACCCGACCGGGCTGGAAGTCGGACAGTATATGTCTCAGCTGGAAGCGGAACAGCAGGAGTCGTTTTCGATCTGGCGGACCATCCGGGACGAACTGTACAACTATTCGATTCAGGATATTTCAGCAATGGAACTGTCCGACCCAATGCAGCTGCGGATTTATTATCAGAACCGGATTGAGATTATCTTCGGGACGCTGACCGATATGGATGTCAAAACTGCCACCCTGAAAGCAATTCTGTATGATTCAGGCGCGGTCGGTGTCGACGAAACCGGTGTGATTAATATGATCAACCCCGACCGGATATACTTTAATAACCAGGCAGCTTGTACGGTGCCGGACGGAGCAGCGCAGCCCGGCTGGAACTGGAAGGACCCCTATTCTGAAACGCTGGAAGAAAGTCTCTATCAGACCACAGGGGAGGAAACTACGGCGGATGGGGAGACAGCGGACGGCCAAGAAACTGCTGGTACAGAGGACGGTTCAGACGAAACATCTTCTGGTACGGAAAGTTCGGACGGACAAGACTCTTCTGAGACCTCCGGAGAATCCTACGCAACTTCTGATGGTGTAATGCTGCCTCTGATGCCGGGCCAGCAGGGAGACACTGCTTCTTCGGCTGCAAGTTCGGATACGGCTTCACAGACGTCTTCGGACAGTGCATCTCAGTCCCAGACTTCCAGTGAATCCTCTCAGCAGAGTTCCCAGTCGCAGGTCGGTGTGGCAGGCAGCGGGCTGTCCGGTTCGGGAAGCACTGGTTCAGGTGTCGGGACGGATGCACCAAGCGTACCGGCACCAAGTGTACCAGGAATTTCCGGATGATGGTAAATTCATCTGTTTTCGGAGAAATTAAAGGTGATTTGTTAGCAATTCAAGAAAAAATTTGCCGTTGAAGATGAATTTTGCATTTTTTCCCTTGCACTTTTCTGATAAATCTGTTACCATAATAGCTATAACATGGGTTCAAAGCGGACAGTTAACCTTTAATTAGTGAACAGGTGTATGGCCGCCTTGGTTGCCATGCACCGGCCCTGCATCGCAGAATCGCTGCGGTGAGTCGCTTTTCTGGGAAATAAAAGCGTATGGCCCATGAAAGCCGGATGTCAAATTAGGGAGCGGACAGAGAAAAATGGGCTTTTGCTCCGCTCTTTCCATAGGAGGAAATGAACGTGAAATTTACTCTGGAAACCGAAGACGAGAGAACAACAAACATTAAAGTAGTCGGTGTTGGCGGCGCCGGCGGCAATGCGGTCAACCGTATGGTCGAGGACGGGGTCGAAGGCGTCGAGTTTATTGCTGTCAATACCGATAAACAGGTCCTGAATATCTCCAAGGCAGATCTGACTATTCAGATCGGTATCAAGAGTTCGCAGGGTCATGGTGCCGGCGGTAACCCTGAAATGGGTATGAAGGCTGCCGAGGAAAACCGTGAAGAAATCGCGGCTGCTCTGCAGGGAACCGACCTGCTGTTTATCACCGCAGGTATGGGCGGCGGTACCGGTACTGGTGCTGCACCTGTCGTTGCGCAGATTGCCCGGGAAATGAATATCCTGACGATTGCGGTTGTGACCAAGCCTTTTGGCTATGAAGGCCGCAGAAGAATGAACTATGCACTTCAGGGAATTGAAATGCTCAAAGAGCAGGTTGATTCGCTGGTGGTTATCCCCAACGACCGTATCCGTGAGGTTATCGACCTGAAAAAGGCCAGCATGAAACAGGCGTTTGAAGAGGCAGATAATGTCCTGAAACAGGGTATTTCTTCTATCTCCAACCTGATTTCTACCAGTGGTTATGTCAACCTCGACTTTGAGGACTTGTGCAGTGTTATCCGCAACGCCGGTCTGGCTCATATGGGTATGGGCGCTGCTTCCGGCGAGGATATGGCTGAAAAGGCTGCCGCAATGGCTATTTCCAGCCCGCTGCTGGATACCTCGATCGAGGGTGCAAAGGCAGTTATCGTCAATATCACCGCATCGCCTGATATGCTCTTCTCGGATGCTGACCATGTTTCTCAGATGATTCAGCAGGCAGTCGACGAAGAGGCGATTATCTTCTGGGGTATCGTTTACGACGAGTCGCTGGAAAACGAGATGCGTGTCACTGTTATTGCTACCGGTTTTGACCGTGAGAATGGTGCTGTTTCGGTATCTGAAGCGGCTGCTAAACCTGCTCCTAACTCTACCGGCAGCTCTGTCAGCGCAAAGGCTGCTAAAACTGAGGAATCGGCTGCTGCTGTCAAGACCTCTCCTTTCGAGACTCCTGTTCGTAAGGAAACAACAAAAGAACCTGCTCCTGCTGCCAACTCCAGCAATGTGGATGATCTGGATTTTGACTCGCTGCTGTCGATCTTCAATAAATAAGTGAATATTGTACAATGACGTATATCCTTCCCTGTTTACAGTGCGGGGAAGGATATTTGTATGATAGGCTGCCG
>DVLW01000059.1 GCA_018715285.1 Candidatus Faecivivens stercoripullorum
TCAGCGGCCTGATACAGGCCGCTGAATCTGTCAGGGAGGGAAAGAAATATCATGATTTTAACAAGTGTTCTTGAAGCAGCGCTCGAAATAGCTGTCTCAACCGGCGCAGATTACGCCGAAATTTTTGCGGAAAATACAACCAGCGGTCTGACCGATCTGGTAGATGACCGCATCCGTAATGCCCTTAACCGCCATAGTGTCGGTGTCGGTGTGCGGGTATTCAGTGGACTGCGGTATGCGTATGCCTGCTCCAGTGGTCTGGAACCGGAAGCGGTTCTTTCCGCTGCCAAAAAGGCAGCGGCAGCACTGGCTGATGGTACGGCACAGATGCAGCTGCCTCATCTTTCAGGTGGAAGCTGTGAAAACCATCATCCGGTGAGCAGACCGGGTTCGGAGGTTCAGCTGGCGGATAAAGTTGCCCTTGCAAAACGTGCCTACCGGGCTGCAAGAGCATACAGCAGCGAAATCAGCCAGAGCACCGTCAGCCTTTTGGACGTCGACCGCAATATCCTCATTGCAACATCGGATGGACTTCTGGTGACTGACCGTCAGGTCCGCAGCCGGATTAAAATCAACGCAGTCGCCAGCAAAGGCAGTGAAAACCAGATCGGTTACTGTGGCCCTGGTGCGCTTAAAGGGTACGAGTTCTTTGATGAGATTGATATTGAAGGCGTCGCTGCTGAGGCTGCACGTCAGGCAGTTACCATGCTGCACGCAGGATATTGCCCGGCAGGCAGAATGCCGGTTGCAATTGACAATGGTTTCGGCGGCGTTATCTTCCATGAAGCCTGCGGACATTCACTGGAAGCGGCCGCAGTCGCAAAGGGCATGTCGGAATTTGCCGGCAAGCTGGGAGAGAAAGTTGCGTCTGATAAAGTCACCGCGATTGACGATGGCACAATTCCCGGCGCATGGGGCAGCGTAAATGTCGATGATGAAGGTACGCCCAACCGCCGCCGTGTACTGATTGAAAATGGTATCCTCAAGAGTTACCTTGTGGATAAACTCAACGGGCGCAGAATGGGAATGGAAACAACCGCCAGCTCCCGCCGTCAGGATTATACCTTCCCGCCGGTTTCCCGTATGTCCAACACTTTTATTGCACCCGGAACAGATACCGATGAAGCAATCATCGGCTCGATTGAATACGGACTGTACGCCAAAAAGCTGGGCGGCGGTTCGGTTAATCCGGTCACCGGTGAATTCAACTTTGCAGTCAATGAAGGGTATATTGTCCGCAATGGCCAGATCTGCGAACCTGTCCGCGGTGCATCGCTGATCGGACGCGGTTCAGAGGTCATCCGCAATATCGATATGGTCGGAATGAACCTTTGCAGAGAACAGGGAATGTGCGGCGCGTCAAGTGGCTCGATTCCGACAGACGTCGGTCAGCCGATGATTCGTGTTAGTGAAATCACCGTCGGCGGTCGTGAGTAAGGAGGGTGTATCAGAATGGATTTTGCACAGTTCAGTGCCGCTGCGGCAGCGTATGCCCATGAAAACGGCATTTCAGATTACCAGTTATATTATCAGGCGGACAGTTCCGATCAGTTCAGTGTCTTTTCAGGCGAGATTGACCGGATGTCCAGCGCACAGGTTGAGGGTGTCAGCCTCTGCTGCATTGTAAACGGCAAAAAGGGAATTGCATCAACTGAAGCGTTTACCGAGGAAGAGATTCCGGTTCTGTTTCAGCATGCAATGGAAGCAGCTGAATTTTCCGGCGACGAAACGCAGGAGACACTCTATACCGGCGGCGATTATCAGCAAACAGAATACCATAAGGCTGAAATGTCGGATGCAGCCGCTGTCAAAGAACGGCTGATGAGTGTCGAACAGATTGGTTTGAATGCAGACCAGCGGGTTCAGAAAGGCCTGATGGCAGGTATTTCCAATATTACCAGCCGCCGGGCAATTTCCAACTCTGCCGGATTGTACCTTGAAAGTGAAGGCAGTATGTCGGTATTCTCTGTCAACGTAGTCGCACAGGATGCAGACGGTAAAAAATATAATGACCATGCCGTCGATGCAAAGGCCGACAGCAGCGAAATGGATATTGAAAAACTGGTCGGCCGCGCTGTTGAAAAGACGGTTGCACAGATTGGTGCTGCACCGGTCCCAAGCGGACATTATCCGGTCATTTTTGACCACAGCCAGATGACTGCTATGCTGGAAATATTCTCCTCTGTCTTTTCGGCAAGCCAGGTACAGGATGGATTATCGCTGCTGGGCGGCAAAACAGGACAGAAAATTGCATCGGAAGCTGTCACACTGGTGGATGACCCGTTTTATCCGGACAATTTCTTTCCCTGTGCGTTTGACGCTGAGGGAGTCCCGACTCAGACAAAAACCGTTATTGAAAACGGTGTTTTAAAACAGCTGCTTTATGACCGCGCCGCTGCCCGTAAGGATGGTGTGGAAAGTACCGGCAACGCTTACCGTTCCAGCTATGACGCGCCGGTAACCATTGCACCCTTTACATTCTATATGAAACCGGGCAGCCTTACGCCTGAACAGCTGATGCAAAAGGCTGACAAAGCGGTAATGATTACCTTTATGAAGGGTGCACATGCAGGTGCCAACCCTGTAACGGGTGACTTTTCACTGGAATCCAAAGGCTTTTTGATTGAAGGCGGAAAGATTGTACGTGCAGTTGAAGAAATTACCGTTGCAGGAAACTTTTTCCAGATGCTCAAAGATATTACCGACGTTGCCAATGACCTGACCGTCAATACTGAGGACGGTATCTCCTGCTGTGGTGCACCAACGGTGCTTGTCAGTGATCTGGCAGTTGCAGGATGCTGAGGAGGAAAAGATTTATGGAACTTCTATCTCCAAAAGCTATTGAATATGCGGAAAATTCTATTGATGAACTGGAGCAGCTTCTGCTGACCCTCTGCCGCATTCCGGCGCCTTCTCATAAAGAAGATGAACGGGCAAAATTCTGCCGCGACTGGTTTATCGCAGCCGGCGGAAAAGATACCTATATCGATGACGCCAAAAACGTCATCTGCCCGTGGCATCTGTCGGAAGATAAACCGATTATTGTCTTTATGGCGCATACCGATACCGTTTTCCCCGACCTGACACCGTTTGAACCGGTTGTCACCGATGAACGGATCAGCTGTCCGGGTTGTGGAGACGATACCGCCAACCTCGCAATTTTAATGATTGCCGCGCGGTATATGATGCAGCATGAACTGCCAATCGGATGCGGCGTACTGTTTGTTGCCAACTCCTGCGAAGAAGGCTTGGGCAACCTGAAAGGCAGCCGCCAGCTGATGAAAGATTACGGCGGCCGTATCCGGGCAGTCGTTTCGTTTGACGGGTATCTGGAAGGAATTACCCATCAGGCAGTCGGCTCTCACCGTTACCGGGTAGAGGTACGGACCGAAGGCGGACATTCTTATGCAAACTTCGGCAAACCGAATGCAATCCATCTGCTTTCGACCCTGATCGACACCCTGTATGATATCAAGGTACCGGACGAAATGGGTTATACCACCTACAACGTCGGCTGTATTGAGGGCGGTACATCGGTCAATACCATTGCACAGAATGCTTCGATGCTGTACGAATACCGTTCGGACGACCGTGCCGGGCTTGGGTTCATGCATCAGGCTTTTGAACAGGCAATTGACGATTTCCGGGCAAAGGGAATCGATGTCCGCGTCGAAATGATCGGCGAACGGCCCTGTTCAGGGTATCCTGATGCCGGCATGATGAAGTGGCTGGAAAGCACCGCACAGCAGGCAATCAGAGCATACGCTGGAATCCTTCCGGGACTTGGTTCGGGTTCGACCGACTGCAATATACCGCTGTCGATGGATATTCCGGCAGTCTGCCCGGGATTGGTTTCAGGCGGAGGTGCACATACCCGTGAAGAGTATATTCTGCGGAAAAGCCTGCTTCCCGGGCTGAAAGGCGGGATTGCCATGCTGTCGGCATATGTTAAATGATATCGAACGGCATCTGAATGTTTGGTGAATTTTCTTGATTTGCAAAATATGATATGTTAAAATAACATTACCTTAATATAGACAGGAAAGTTGCCAATGAAATATAAAAAAGTTATTTTCGGGTGTATTGGCGCAGCTGCTGCCGCAGCCGTCGGAGTTTTGTCGACGGTATTGTATCTGCGGTACGGACGGCTATCACCTGAATTGATACTTACGTCTGAAACAGTTGGGACCAGTTCGGAAATAGAACTGATCTGGGAAGACTGTTACAGCGGAAGCGTTCGTCTGACTGAAAATGGTCAGACGGTCGCGGAAATCAAACTGGATGGTGATAAAAACGGTACGCTGACTTTTCCGGCTCAGCAAGCAGGAGAGTACACCGCCGAACTGGTATCATCATCCGGAAAACTGCTGGACAGCGATCAGGTGACGGTCACCGACAGCCTGATTTTTACAGAACAGACGGTCACACAGGTAGGTGACGCTGCCGCTATCCGGATACAGACAGATGACCTTGGAGAGGATGCCTGGATTGGCGTCTATGAACGGGGAAAAACGCCCGGTGTAGATGACAGTTTTCTGTGGCAGCCGGTATCCGACAGTATCGCCGGTACGTCGATCTATTATCCGCCACAGATGCGCGGCTCAGTCAACCTGTTTAACCGGTACGCCGGAGAGTATACCGTTTATCTTTTTGCAGATGAAGGGTATACGGTACTGGGAAGCTGGGATTTTGAGACACAGGAAGACCCGGATACCCTTGCAATGCGCTGGGAACCATATGAAGATGTCACTTCGCCTGGTGATTCCTATGGACAGGTTGTTCTGGTTGGACGTCCGTCCAGCCCGGACAAGGAGTCTCTCTGGATATGCTGGGGCAGCGATAATGAACCGCTGGAAGGGTATGAACCGCTCTTTTGCCTGAACGCATATGACCATTATCCGGTCAGCGGCCAGATATCCGCCCATTCGGTTTTCCCGGAAGGTGCAACTCAGCTGCTGGCCTGTGCTGATGACAACGGCAAGCCGGGTGAGGTTATGATTAGCCTGTCGATTCAGCCAGAACTCCGGCATTATGAGACAGAAGAACCTTTATTCACCTTTGCGGCAATTTCGGACACACATGTGACCGGATTCCCATTGGGAGGAAATAACTGGAATTACTACAAAGCACTCAACCAGATTATGGACGTGGAACCGAAAGTCAGTTTTATCGTCAATAACGGCGATATCACCGACAATGGTTCTGAAAAGGAATACAAGGTACTCAATCTGATTGAAGGACTGGTCAGCGATCTGCCTCCGGTTTATTATTCAATCGGAAACCATGATTCTGATAAGAACAAATCTGATTTTGAACAGCTGCGTGCCCGTTTTCTGGAACAGACCGGAACAG
>DVLW01000008.1 GCA_018715285.1 Candidatus Faecivivens stercoripullorum
AATGTAAGCTGAAGGAGGGTATATCGTAGCCGCATGTCAAGGATAGCCAAATCTTTTAACATTGCAAAATCTAAATTGATATATTTTCCATCGTGAATTCCACCAACATATTTATCATAATTTTTTCGATAGGCACGTAACTTAAAATAATTATTATTTTTGATTAAATAATGTTCGGCGTCTTGTTGTGAAATTAGATCGAATTTTACACCTTTAGAGAGTAAATGTTGAATTTGTTCATGAGGCGACAAACATGGAATAAATGGATCTTGCTGACTATCATACATATGTATGTCCTCCTATATTGATAATTGATTATGTATTTATTGTAATTGAATACATCAGATTTGTCAATATAGAAAGCTCCCCACAGTCTTCTCAACTTCAAAGGCTGTGGGAAGCTTGGCTTTTGTCAGGATTATTTATGCTGAGCGGCGAGCCATTCAAAAATCGTGGTCGGCTGACCGTTCAAAAGAACCGGCGAACCGTCAAAGTCCAGCTTGCAGTCATTGTTCAGGGTGTAAATCCAGCTGCCGTGACCAAAGTATTCAAACGGTGTGCCGTCTTCCTTCTTAAACCGTCCGGTCTGGTCGAGAACCCGTTCGTAATAGGAAAAATGCACGTTTTCGGCACCTGCTGCAATCAGCCGTTTATAGGTTGGGACAGCGGTTTCTTCCGGCGGTACAATGGTGTCGACCTTTGCATGGGTGAACCAGATCGGGAGATGCTTGATATTCTCGATATCCCGGTCGGAAATCGTCTCATCATACAGCGCCTCACAAACAGGATATGCACCTGCAAAGTACTCGGGATAATCAACAATCATCCGCATGGTCATGAATCCGCCGTTCGAGCAGCCGCCAATATAAATCCGGCTGCGGTCAATCTCCGGGTGCGCTGCGACAAATTCCTCGATGGTGTCCATCAGTGCGGTGGTATACTTCGATTTGCCGGTACGGGTGTACTTGCCGGAACCGTTGTCCATCCACATGGTCTGGCACTGCGGCGCAAGCAGCCATGCACCGCCAAAATACGACTGGATTTCCTTTGAAGCCAGGTTGATGACCTTGTTGCCCAGAATCGCGACGTAAGGGTCCCAGCCGCCTTCACCGGCTCCGTGCAGCCAGATAATCAGCGGAGGATGGGCATTTTCCATCTGCGGTTTGACCCATGCCATATTCAGTCCGGATGCGGATACGCCGGTTTCGACCAGTTCTTTACCTTCCAAAATCAGTTCGCCGCGGTTGGCGATTACTTTACCTTCATACTCGATGGTGCAGCGCCAGTCGGAAAGGGTCGTAAAGCCGTTTTTCTGGTAGGCGAGTGCGGAATAGGGCTTTGTCGGGCCGTAATCGGTTTCCAGCAGAACATATTTGCTCTCATCAGCCGGGTTGCCGTCTGCGTCACAGGGATATGCACTGAGTACGTCTACCGAGCCGACTGCCGGTACAACCGCTTTGGAAAAGAAAGATTTCGGAGTCATCGCAACCAGCCCGGTCTGCTGGTCAATCTTATAAACATGAACACGGAATTTCTCCGCAAGTTCCTTTTCCGGAATGGCCGAAACGGGTTGCCCCATTTCGACGATGATTTTTGTGACGTGTCCGCCCCAGTCCAGTACGGGCGCAAATGCCTGATAACTCATCTGTTATTCCTCCTAATAGTATTTGTTTATTTTCTTCAGTATAGCATATCCATGTTTACCCGGCAATCGTACTGCCAAAACAGCGCATAATATTGAAAAAAATTCTCATAAAACTGAAAAATTCCGGTTTCGCTGTCCACTGCATATTTTGCGTCAATCGGGTCATACTGTATCTGCCGCGGTTTTCGCGGTAAATACCAGAAAGGATGATTGATTATGGATACTCCGAACCGTTCAATCAAATGTAATGTTTCTAACTGCCGCAACCATTGCTGCAACGAAGACTACTGCAGCCTCTCCTGCATTACTGTCGGCACCCATGAAATGAATCCTACCCAGGATGCCTGCACCGACTGCATGTCCTTCGTCAAGAAATAAGGACGCATAAAAAATCTCAGATACCCACCTGAATAGAAACTGCCGGGACACGCTGTAAAAGGTTCCCGGCAGTTTTTATCTTGTTTCAGGGTGTTATGGGAGCTGATCGACGTCGAGATATGCACCTTTCATCGGCGATACCGCAAGCTGTGCGAATAACCGCAGCGTTCCTTTCGGGTATTTGGCAGGCTTGGGTTTCCAGACAGCTTTTCTTTCCGCCAAAACCCGCGCCACCTCATCTTCCGAACAGCGGACGCCATTGATTCCCACAATCCGCAGTATTCTCCGCTCGACGTCCAGTTCAATCAGGTCGCCTTCCTCAACCAGTGCAATCGGTCCGCCTGCCTGTGCTTCAGGGCTGACGTGCCCAATGACCGGACCTGTCGATGCTCCGGAAAACCGTCCATCGGTAATCAGTGCAATCGAACGCCCGAGTTCCGGGTCAGAACTGATTGCTTCCGAGGTGTAGAACATCTCCGGCATTCCCGAACCTTTCGGGCCTTCATACCGAATCAGTACCGCGTCACCAGGGGATACACGATGATGCAAAACCGCGTCAATGCATTCTTCTTCGCTGTCAAACGGACGGGCACGCAGTACCGCAGAAAACATCTCCTTCGGACATGCTGTATGCTTGATGACGGCACCTTCCGGCGCGAGGTTGCCGGTCAGTACCGCAATGCTTCCGCCGGTTCCGAGCGGTGAAGATGCAGGCCGGATGATGTCCTCAGCCGTCAGGTGCAGCCCGTAGCGGCTGTTTGCGTCTTCCAGAAGGGAATTACAGTGGTCATAAAATCCGTTCGCTTTCAGTTCGTCCAGATTCTCTCCGACCGTCTTTCCGGTGACGGTCATCGCATCCAGATGCAGCAGATCCCGCAGCTGTTCCATAACCGCCGGTACGCCGCCTGCATAATAGAAAAACTCAGCAGGCCATTTTCCGGCCGGACGCAGGTTGACCAGATAGGGGACATTGCGGTGCAGACGGTCAAAGTCGTAGCCGTCCAGTTCGATTCCCAGCTCATGGGCAATCGCGGGGAGATGCAGCAGACAGTTGGTACTGCCCGAAATCGCTGCATGGACAAGGATTGCGTTTTCAAAGCTGTCGATGGTCAGCAGTTCACTCGGACGCATTCCCGGCGTCTGGGACAGTCTGACAGCCAGCTGTCCGGCACGGTAGGCAAAGTTCTCAAGGTCTTCGCTCATCGCAGGAAGCAGTGCACTTCCCGGCAGTGTCAGACCGAGCGCTTCCGCCATAATTTGCATCGTCGATGCTGTCCCGATAAAGCTGCACGCACCGCAGGACGGACAGGCGTTTTGTTTAGCCCACTCGAGTTTCTCGGCGGTAATTTCTCCACGCTCATATCTCGCACTGTAGGCACCCAGTTGTTCCAGTGTCAGCAGTTCCGGTCCGGCGTTCATTGTTCCGCCCGGTACCACCACCGACGGCATATCTGCACGGCATAGCCCCATCAGGTTTGCCGGCATTCCCTTGTCACAGCTGGCAATGAATACGCCGCCGTCAAATGGCGTCGCGCCTGCATGAATCTCAATCATATTCGCAATCATCTCACGGCTGGCAAGACTGAAATTGATACCGTCAGTGCCCTGGCTTTCGCCGTCGCAGATGTCGGTGCAGAAGTACCGCGCTCCAAATCCGCCTGCGTCCAGAATGCCCTGACGTGCTTTTTCGACCAGCCGGTCAAGGTGTCCGGAACCCGGATGGCTGTCTCCAAAGGTGCTTTCGATCAGAATCTGGGGTTTGCTGAGGTCTTCCGGTTTCCAGCCTGTCCCGAGTCGGAGCGGGTCCATCTCAGGGGATAAACTGCGCATTTTCTGACTGATGAGTTCCATAAATCGATTCCTCCTGCATGGGAAAAAATAGCTAGTGCACAAATTTTGTCCGATTTTCTCTGAATATATGGTACCCCTCGATACACGGTCTGTCAAGCATATTTTCACAGACAGAAAAAAAGGAAAACATTCCCATTCAGGGCCTGTTTTCCTTTTATCAGCTTTCTTTATAATTACGCTTCGCCGCTAAGCAGCTTTGCAACTTCGTTTACGTCCACCGGACCGTCTTCCGAATACTTGGAACGGGAAAGCAGCTGTCCAAGTTCCTTGCTGCTCAGTACCGGCATTCCTTTGCCAATCGACAGGTTCGCTTTCGGGTCGCCGAATACGACATAAAATTCAGTCTGTACCTTGCCCAGTTTGTGCTGGGTCAGCAGACGGCGAACCGCGTCGTTTGCCTTCTGCGCTTCACGGAAGGGATTGTCAAATGTGGATTTTGCAAGGGTATTGTTGGTCTTTTTGTCGGTGCGGACGGATACCCAGGTCGCGTCCTTCGCGTCGCCGTAGATGTTGTCAAACTGGCTGCAAACTTTAAAAAGAAGTACATGATTAAATGTAATCAAAATACGGTCGATCTGAACCGTTTCTTTTTTACCGGTCTGAAGGGTAACGTTGCTGAGTACCTTAAAACTGCGGATACCCGCGAATCTGTTCAGCTTGGCTGTAACCTTGTTCAGCGCAAGTTCTCCCTTTTTACGCTGCTGCGAGGTGTACAGCATTACGCCGCATACTGCCGCGGTGATGACGATGATTGCCGCGCCAATCGCAATCAACACGATTTGCCATGTTTGCATGATGATGGTCATTCCTTTCTGTCCAGTCGCCCGGCCTGACCGCCGAAAGCAACATAATCAAATAGATTATACCACAACCGAATAAAAAAGGAAAGAAGCGGGCATACTGGATTTGAAAATTTTTTGGGAACGGCACCGATTGCTGTCCCTTAGAAGGTTTTCAAAAATATTCTATGGAAGGAAAGGCCAGGTTTTTATGAATTGGATTGATCGAATCGCGCTCATTCTGCTCATTGTCGGAGGCCTGAACTGGGGAAGCGTCGGCTTGTTCCAGTACGATCTGGTCGGCGCACTGTTTGGCGGGATGTCGGGAATCGTTTCCCGGATTATCTTTACGCTGGTCGGTATCGCCGGTCTGTGGTGCATATCGCTGCTGTTCAGAGGAAGCGAGGACTAAATTTTTCGCACGGCGGGAGGGTTTCTCTCCCGCTGTTTTCATGCACAAAACAAAAGGATGGCAGAGTAAACTGCCATCCCTGTCAGGTTTATTCAAGTGTAACCGTAATCGTACCCGTTTCGCCCTTTTCCATCCGCTCTTCCAGCGCTTTAGTCAGCTGCTTGAACCGTCCGGTCGAGATGGTCGCACCTGATACCGAATCAACGGTACTGCTTTTCTGTGACTCAAGGTAGGAGTCTTCCAGCTTGGTGGAATAATCCGCCGGGTCGGTGCCGAGACCTGCTTCACGGTACTCCTGCTGGTATTCGAGGTCCTCGCTCTTTTTGGTACTGTCCTGCTCGTGCACCGCGTCAAATTCGATTTCTGTCACCTTTCCGTCGGATACCGTCAGCTGTACATAATCTTTCCAGCCGTACTGGTCATAGTCCGACGCTTCCGCACGGTAGCTGCCGTCCTGGTATCCTTCCGGACTGCATCCCGTCATCAGCAGCGCTGGAATCAGGCTGCATACCGACAGTACCGCCCATTTGAGTACGCTCATTCAATCGCCATCCTTTCAGCTACGCCGGGAGGTCTTGACATATCCGACAAAATATTTTATCCTGTATGATAGGAGAATAAATTGGAGGTTGTTTATGGTTAAAACTTTGCGGATATTTTGTATTGCTGCGGCACTGATTGCCGCAGGCATTTTGTTTTATACCAAGGCTGTCGCTCCCGGCGAAACCCGCGACAGCGATGTTTCGACTAGTCTTCCCGAAGAGCCGCTCGAGTATACTTCCAATCAGGAGGTTTTGGGAACGGCTGTCAGCCAGTCGGTTTACGGCGATAAGGCCGCTGAAACGATTGAAACGGTTAATAATATTTTGTATGATTTTTCAGCACACTGGGATAATACCCTGGTTGATTCTGTTCCGGGTCAGGTTGCGGCTTCTGCTGGTCTGGAACCGTCGGTGCTGGCAGAAGAGGATTATCAGGTCATTCGCCGTGCGTTTGATTTGGCAGAACAGACGGAAGGATTATTCGACCCGACGGTCGGTGCGCTTACGTCAGTATGGGCGGATGGTGAGCCGTCTGCCGATCAGGTGAGCTGGGCACTGACCTATACCGGATGGCAGGAAGTCAGCCTTTCAGATGAGAATATGAGCGCTGGTATCGGCAGACCGGGTATCACGCTGGATATGGGTGCGGTCGTGCCGGGAATGGCGGTTCAGGCCGCGCTGGAAGCATATCAGGAGGCAGATATCGACGGCGGCGTTATTACAATGGATGGCGCTGCGGCTATGACTGGAACCAAGAGTGAAGGCGGCGAGTCGTTTACAATCGGATTGCGCAACCCGATGAATAATGACGGCGACCATTACGCGGTATTGCAGGCGGATGACGTGGTGATCTGCACAGCGGATGGGGAGTCCCGGCTGTTGAATCCGGCGGACGGGTATCCGGTGGAAACCGATCTGCTGGCGGTTACGGTTTTGAGTGAAGACGGGTTTTTGAGTGACGCGATGTCGAGTATTCTGTATATGCAGGGGCTGGATAAGGCGCTTGAACATCTGGATGAGTCGGATTATCAGGTAATTCTGGTTGCTGAGAGTGGGGAAATCTATCTTTCGCCGTCGCTTCGGGAATCTTTTACCCTGCGTGATACTGAAAATTTTCGACTTGCCGACTGACCCGGTGTCCGGGCTGACTTGTTCGCGGCGGTCGCTCCTGCTTCGCAATCCGCTCGGTTGTGATAGAAACAGCCTTAGCGAACGCGCCGGGTGACGTGTCGCAATGGACTTGATGCCGGGTTTCGATCTCCGCGCATAATACTGAAAATTTTCTGATTGTCGACTAACGCAGTGCCTGCGCTCCCAGTTTCGCGGTGGCGTGTCGCCACGGACTTGTTCGCGACGATCGCTCCTGCTTCGCAATCCGCTCGGTCGTAAAAGAAACAACCTGAGCGAACGCGCCGGGTAGCGTGTTGCAATGGACTTGATGCCGGGTTTCGATCTCCGCGCATAATATTGAAATTTTTCTGATTGTCGACTGACGCAGTGCCTGCGCTCCCAGTTTCGCGGCGGTCGCTCCTGCTTCGCAATCCGCTCGGTCGTAAAAGAAACAACCTGAGC
>DVLW01000009.1 GCA_018715285.1 Candidatus Faecivivens stercoripullorum
ATGATCTGATCAGCCTTGGCAGCCCAGTTCAGACCATTTACATATACTCTGCCGGTTCCGGCAAGGGAATTGATTTCTTCTTTTACGATACCTTCCATACCGATTACACTGTCGGCATTGGTATGCACCATCGGAGCGCGGTTAAGTTTGCGGACCAGCGGCCGGGTAGCCAGGAACAGCGCCAGCGAAACCAGGACAAATACCGTTGCCTGAATGATAAACGAATCGGTGAAAAACGATACGATCAGGGCGGCCGCAGAACCAACCGCGAACCACAGAGATACCAGCTGCATGGTCAGTCCTTCGACAACGAGCGCTGCCACAAAGAGCACGACCCAAAATAAATATTGCCACATAAAATGATTCCCTCCCGTTGTCAGAAAATAGATACTTCGAAGTAAACCAATACTGAGATTAATCTTTTGATTACGTCTTTATGCTAACACATTCCATCTTTATTCGCAATAGGGAAAACAAAATCTAAGCATTTTTTGACAAAAACTAAGAGCTTTTCCCAAAAACGAGCTGGTGCATACAGACTATCCGGAAAATAAAAAAAGGTTCCCAAAACGGGAACCGGAGTTTTAAAAGATGTGACCAGGCCTGTAAGCCGAGTTCTGTCGTGTGTGACAATCTATCTCGACAGGACGTTGCCGCCCTGCTCAAGCCACCTTTCGGAAGCGCCGGACCAGCGATAACCTTCCAGTCGGTGTTGCATCGGATAGGGTTTACATAGCCGGGATGTCTCCATCCCGCTGGTGAGCTCTTACCTCGCCTTTCCATCCTTACCGGGGAAATCCCGGCGGTAATTTTCTGTTGCACTTTCCCTAAAGTCGCCTTCGGCTGCCGTTAGCAGCTATCCTGTCCTGTGATGCTCGGACTTTCCTCATGTAAAAACACGCTGCCACACAGCCTGCTCACAAAGGGTATTTTAGCATGGGAGCAGGTATTTGTCAAGTTTTGGAGCCGGGAAAAAACGGATGTAAAAATGATTGACAAAATATCATCGGTATGATAGGATAGATTTGGAGGAACGATATGAAAATTTTGCTCAAAAAGGCAGTACTGGGTTTGCTGATCGTGGCTGCACTGGTATTTTTGCTGGACAGGGGATGTGTTTTTTATCACCTGACCGGTATCCCGTGCCCTGGGTGCGGACTTACCAGATCGTATCTGGCGGCAATGCGGTTTGATTTTGTCGAGGCTTTCCGGATGCATCCGCTGTGGCCGGTTACAGTGCCGGTTTTATTGTGGGCAGTCTGGAAAAATGGCGTCTTTTTTAAAGATCGCCGCAAGAATCTGATCTTTACCGGGCTGCTGGGGCTGATTTATATTGGTGTGTATCTGCTTAGAATGTGGCTGTTATTTCCGGATACTCCTCCGATGCAGTTCAATGACGGTGCGCTGATACCGGCGCTTTATCACAGGCTGCGAGAGATAATTTGAAAGGGTGTTTCATCATGATTCAGCAGAAGAGCTTTATTACATTTCTCCTGCTCAGCATTATTACCTGTGGCATTTACAGCTTTTATTATATTTACCGTATGACGCGGGATATCAACCAGATGGCCGGAGATGACGGGTATTATACCGACCCGACAGTTGCGGTTCTGCTTTCGATTGTAACCTGTGGATTTTATACCTGGTACTGGCTGTATCAGCAGGGTAACCGGATGAAACGGCTGGCTGACTGCAACAATGTTCCCTGTGATGAAAATGGAACAGCATATCTGCTCTGGGCGATTATCGGAAGCCTTTTGTGCGGAATTGGTACATTGATTGCACACTTTTTAATGATCCGGAATTTCAATAACCTGGCGGATGCCTATAACAGCCATTTTCATATGTAATTGATATTGAACAGCAAACAGCTTTTCCTGTCCATCTGGATGAGAAAAGCTGTTTTTGCTTATATATATGTGTATTTTTATTGTCCATCCCACTGACAGGCTGCGAGATTCACCCGGCCATCCGGCAGAAATGGGACGCCTTCTTCCTCGAGCATTGCTCTGCGCAGTGGTTCATATCCGCCGCCGGTAATTGACCCATCCGCCATGACAACCCGCTGCCATGGCAGCCCATCCGGGGCTTTGCGCATTGCCCAGCCGACTTGCCGTGCACCGCGCGGAGTTCCGAGCATCCACGCCAGCTGACCATAGGTTGCGACCTTACCTTTCGGGATGCGGGCAACCAGTTGATAGACCTGCTGATAAAACGAACCCATTGCTTATTCCTCCTCATTTTTCAGATAAGGCAGAATTGCGGACCATTCACTTTTGAGCCGCTCGATATTCCATGCGGCGTTTGCCGGGCTGGTGGAAGGCATCCTGAAAGACGGAACCGGCAGGGGTGCACAGTGACGTGCAAACAGCTGGGCAGCTTTGGCACCATTAAAAAAGACTGCCTGTATCTTGCTGTCAGCAAGAATGGAGCTGACCGGGTTGACAACCGGATTGCGGATTGAGGCATCTGCGGCGCCTTTGATTTCGCAGCTGTCCAGAACATCCCACAGCGCGATATGACTGTCAATCAGCAGCTGTTTTTTCTCGTCAACCGTCTGAGGTACCGGCCGGCCTGTCAGTGCAGCAATCATCGGCCAGAATCGGTTGCGCGGATGTCCGTAATAAAAACCGCTTTCAAACGAAAGAGGAGAAGGGTAACTTCCCAGAATCAGTATTCTGGAATCCGGCCGGACCAGCGGCGCAAAACAGTGCATGTCATTCATCCTTTCGAGTTAATTTGGATTTATCTACAGTATAGCACACCCGGCCAGCCGACGCAATCTGTTCAGTACTGACAATCTTTTCGGCCGGTGATTGACGTACCGGGCTTATCGGGGTATAATAAAGCAGGTAATATATATAGATAAAACCGGATTTTCCGGAACAGAGAAAGATGAGAGGAAGACAATCAATGAAATATAAACT
>DVLW01000060.1 GCA_018715285.1 Candidatus Faecivivens stercoripullorum
AGAACGGATTCGGCTTTTGGCTTCCTGCGGGATGGACTGTGCCCTGTGCCAAGCGTATCAGAGAAACAAAAACCGCTGTCCTGGCTGCCGTAACGGAAGCAACAGGAAATCGTGCATAAATTGTGCAATCAATCTCTGTACCAAAAAACAGCACTATTGCTTTGAATGCGCGGAATATCCCTGTGCCCGGCTGAAAAGATTGGATGCACGGTATAAAAAGAAATATGGTATGAGTATGCTGGAAAACCTTTGCTGTATACAGCAAAGTGGTGAGCAGGAATTTGTCCACCATCAACAGGAAAAGTACCGTTGTCCGGTGTGTGGAAAGCTCCGTTCTGTACACAGTGAGGAATGTATCTACTGTTCACAGCAGAAAAAAGTGCATCTTACCGGTTCAAAATAACCGCTTGCGGTTTTGGGGATTGTAAAATTCTTTCCTGTTTGCTATCCTGTAATTGTAAAGGGGTGGTCAGATGGAAATCAGCGTGGAATATCATCCCGGTGAGGTACAGGTGATTGTACGCGGCCCAGAAGACAGTGAAGAACTGCTCAGGATTCTTTCGTTATTGCGCGGAGAGCAGGATAAACTGTGGGGATGGGATGAGCACCGGACGATGGTTGCCATCAGTCCGCAGCAAATTATATGGGCGGAAATGGTGGAAAACAAGGTCTTTGTATATACCGAAAAGGCAATGTATCAGACCTCTTTTGGGCTGAGTGATCTCGAAGGAAGATGGGAAGAGATGGGCTTTTTCCGGTGTGCAAAGTCTGTTGTCATCAATCTTAACGCGGTCACATCACTGCGCAGCTGTCCGGGTGGACGGATTGAAGCCAGGATGGTAACCGGTGAAAAGGTGGTTGTTTCCAGAAGATACGCTCCCCTTTTGCGTGCACGGATTCAGGAAGGAGGTTAACGGGATGGAAACTTACCTGAAAATTTATCGCTGGTCAATGCGGATGAAACTGAGAATGGGCGTGTATACGGTTGCTCTGTTGTTTTTTAAGATTATCTGGAATTGGATAAACGGAATCTTTTCGGTTCAGTCGGTGGATATCCTAACGATATGGGGTGTCTGCCTGTTGTTTGCGATGCTGGAGACGGTCATTCTGCCGGAAGGCAAAGACCCTACTGTTTTGCGTACAGTTATCTGGATTGTAGCAGCCAATATCATCTTCTGCGGCGGTGCGGTGCTGACGGGATGGTTCAGCGGTATACCTGTATGGGGAACGGTCGGCCTTGTGCTGTTTTTGGAGCTGGCAATTGCACTGATGTGGTTTGGGGATAATGTGGCGATGCGTGCCGACAGCGTCCGGCTCAACCGTCAGCTCAGACAGTTCCAGCAACAGCATCAGGGAAAAGAGTGATGAGATGAAACATGCGATTGAAATACAAAACCTGACCAAATATTATGGTAAATCCCGCGGCGTGGAAGATTTGAGCCTTACGGTCGCTGAAGGAGAGACTTTTGGCTTTATTGGACCCAATGGCGCAGGAAAATCCACCACAATCAGAACTTTGATGGGGTTAATTAAGCCGACGTCCGGAACAGTACGGGTTTTGGGAATGGACGTTTGCAGTCAGCTTCCTTCTATTCTTGGACAGGTGGGTTATCTGCCTTCTGAGTCGGCATTTTATCCGGGCATGAAGGTGTCGGATATTCTGAAACTGTCGGCCGGTATGCGGAAAAAGGATTGCAGACAGGAGGCTCAGCGGCTTTGTGAGCGATTGGAACTGGATGTCTCCCGTAAGGCGGAAGATCTGTCGTTTGGAAACCGGAAGAAAGTTTCGATTGTCTGTGCTTTGCAGCATAATCCGCGGCTGCTTATTCTGGATGAACCGACCAGCGGTCTTGACCCTTTGATGCAGCGGGAATTTTTTGCTATTCTCCGGGAACGTAACCGCCAAGGAACCACTGTTTTTCTCTCCTCTCATATTCTGTCGGAGGTTCAGCGCAACTGTGAACGGGCTGCCGTTATCCGGGATGGACGGCTGATTGCCTGTGACCGGGTACAGGCAATGTCACAGACAGGTGCGAGAAGGGTTACGATTCACGGAACAGCGGATGTTTCCGGATTGGATGGAATACGGGATTTTACCAGCGGTGAAAACAGCCAGAGCTTTTTGTTCAGCGGTGATATAAATCAGCTGCTTGGCCGTCTGTCTGCGGGAAATATCGAAGATCTGTCTGTTACCGAACCGGATCTTGAAGAAATATTCCTGCATTACTATACAGATGGAGGTGAACAGCAATGATTCTGATAAAACATGAGCTGAAACAGTCTGCAAAGTCTTTTCTGATCTGGACACTGTCTATTTCGATGTTTATCATGGTTTGCGTGTTCATGTTCCCGGAAATTGAGCAGGAGATGGGTTCTGCAAGCGAAATGTTTGCATCAATGGGTGCTTTTTCAGATGCTTTTGGGCTTAATGAATTGGATATGGGGTCTCTGATGGGATTTTATTCGGTCGAATGCGGCAGTATACTGGGAATTGGCGGCGCATTTTTTGCGGCATTGACAGGTGCCAATATCCTCAGTAAGGAGGAAAAAGATCATACCGCTGAATTTCTGATGGCCCATCCGATATCAAGAATCCGAATTATAACAGAAAAGCTGCTGGCGGTTGTGTCTCTGGTATTACTGCTGAATCTGTTTATATTTATCATTTCGGTAGCTTCAATGGGAATGATTGGTGAAGAAATTCCATGGCGCAATCTGTCTTTGCTGCATATCGCAAACCTTTTGATGCAGCTGGAAGTTGCAGGCGTGTGTTTTGGTTTATCTGCATTTCTGCGCAGAGGAAGTACCGGAGCGGGACTTGGATTGGCTGCCGGGCTGTATTTTCTGAATATCGTGGCCAATATCAGCGATCAGGCGGAGTTTTTGAATTATCTGACGCCGTTTGCGTATACAGATGGTGCAGATATCCTTTCAGATGGACAGCTGAATGCTGGGATTATTGCACTTGGTATGGTTTATATGCTTGTGTCAGTTGGAGCAGCATATTGGAAATATACCCGAAAGGATATTCATTGTTGACAGAAAGATTATAAGAAAACCGTCCTTTGGCTAACAGCTGGAGGACGGTTTTGGATTATGATTCTAATAAGCTAGATAAGGATGCTTATTTAATTTTTACAAAATCAGTTTTGCACCCAATTGGATAATAAACACTAAATAAAAATTCATCTGTCTTGTATACTGTATCAAAATAAATGCCGACTTGTCTCTCTGCCAGAAACAAGTCGGCATTTATATCAGCTATTTTCGGAATCTGTTTCCAACAGTCCGAGTGACTCCTTCATTTTCAGAATACGCATGACAGCCTCATCAATCATCTGTTCGGATATTTCTCCGGAGGCAGCAGCTTCGATTACAGCAGGAATCTGTGTTTGATAATCGGTACAGCAGATCAGGTCATTCCCTGCCAGGACTGCCATTACAGCGGCCTGCTGGTCATCGGTAAAGTCACGGATGCCGTCCATACTCAGATCATCTGTCATAATAACGCCGACTTGTTTCTGGCAGAG
>DVLW01000061.1 GCA_018715285.1 Candidatus Faecivivens stercoripullorum
CGCCGACACGGCAGCCGTTTTTGAGCATATATTCATATACATATTTATCACCGACTGCTGTCTTAGCGTAGCCAATACCCAGCTCGTCAAATGCTTTGTACAGTCCAAAGTTGGACATGACAGTGGTTACAACCGTATTGGTCAGCAGACGTCCCTGTTCTTTCAGGTAACGACCATAGATATACAAAATATGGTCACCGGTAATCACTTCACCCGTCTCGTCGACAGCAAGACAGCGGTCAGCGTCACCGTCATAAGCAAAGCCCGCATCCAGTCCTTTTTCAAGAACAAACTTCTGCAATGCTTCGATATGGGTGGAACCGACACCATTATTGATATTCACGCCATTGGGTTCAGCGCCCATGACATAGGTCTGTGCGCCCAGTGCGTCAAATACCGATTTTGCAATATTCCAGGAGCTTCCGTTTGCGCAGTCCAGACCGATTTTCCGTCCTTTGAAGGAATACAGTCCGAGCGAAATCAGATAGCCAATATACCGGTTACGTCCCGATACATAGTCGACGGTGCGTCCAATCGCGTCACGGGTTGCAAACGGGACTTCTTCCCATTTCTGTCCGAACAGCTCCAGTTTCCCGTCCAGATAATCCTCAACCAGTGCGATGGTTTCTTCATCCATCTTTTCGCCCTGTCCGTTGAGCAGCTTGATACCATTGTCATAGTACGGGTTATGGCTGGCGGAAATCATGATACCGCAGTCAAACTCATCCACACGCGCTACATATGCAACCGACGGAGTTGTCGTAACATGCAACAGGTATGCATCAGCGCCCGATGCAACCAGTCCGCCGACCAGCGAATATTCAAACATATAGCTGGAACGCCGGGTGTCCTTACCGATGACAATTCTCGCGGGTTCATTGGAACCTGCCTGGCGCTTCAATTCACCATAATACCAACCCAGAAACCGTCCGACCTTAAAAGCATGGTCAGCAGTCAGATTAACGTTGGCTTCTCCCCGGAAGCCGTCTGTACCAAAATATCTTCCCATGATGACCCTCCAGATTTACTTTTTCTCGACAATCACGCCGCCGGTTTTAAAAATGCTGTTTGCCGGCACGACTCCGCGCACACAGGAAAGAGGATAAATATTGCTGTTCCTGCCGACAACCGTTCCCGGATTGAGCACGCTGTTGCAGCCGACCTCAACGTAATCACCCAGCATTGCACCGAATTTTTTACGTCCGGTATCGATCTGTTCATCAGCGGATTTGACAACGACATGTGTTTTATCCGATTTTACGTTACTGGTGATAGAGCCGGCGCCCATATGGGATTTATATCCGAGAACCGAATCGCCAACATAATTGAAATGCGGAACCTGTACGCTGTCAAAAATAATCACATTTTTAAGTTCAGTCGAGTTGCCAATCACACAGCCTTCTCCAACCAGTACGCTGCCGCGGATAAAGGCAGAAGGACGGATTTCCGTTCCCTTCCCGATAATGCACGGGCCGGTAATCGACGCAGTCGGTGCAATTTTCACGTCTTTGGCAATCCAGACATCGGGCTGCGGATGGTCATATTCATCAGCAGAGAGTGTTTCTCCCAATTCAAGGACAAACGCACGGATTCCATCCAGCGCTTCCCAAGGGTAAACGGTCTTGCGGAGCAGCGGAGCTGCCAGAGTGTGTGACAGATCATAAAGCGAAGATGTAGTCGGTATCATCGCAAAATTCCTTTCCGGGTCCATGCCGGATACCTCCCGGCAAAAGGCCATAACATTTCATAATAATATGAAACTATACCACGACACGCCGCAATTGTCAAGAAATTGGCTGTAAACTTTGGCTTTACCGGGGATTTCACAGCTGTTGTTTCATTTCATATGACCTACAGATAAAATCTATGCGAAAAACTTAGTGGCTATTATAAACAGTTTCATGCATATTCTTTTATTGCAAATCCATCCAAATATTGATATAATATAGCTGGTCTTCCTATACAATCTCAACAACAGTCAGAAAGGAGCTTTACTCATGTTCCATATCAAAAACTTTACCGACAACGACGATATTCGTATTATCAACCAGCTCGGTCCCTTTCAGGTTATCGAATACCAGCGCGACCTCAGCGTCATGCCCGGCGATGCCCAGCAGGCTTATTACAGCAGCCTCATGAACGTCCGCAAACGTCAGGTAATCTGCGACCTGAGCATTTCTCCGGTCACAGTTCAGGCTGGCGCAATGCAATGGATGGTCGGCAACGTCAACGCGACTACCGGTATTAAAGGAGTCGGCGACCTGTTTGGTAAGGCACTGCGGGGTAAAGTAACCGGTGAATCGGCAATCAAACCGGAATATGTGGGTGATGGCATTCTGGTATTGGAGCCGACCTTCAAACATATCCTGCTGCTGGATCTGGATGAGTGGAACGGATCGGTCGTACTGGAAGACGGACTGTTTCTTGCCTGTGACTCCCGGCTGAAACATAAGGCTGTCATGCGTTCCAATCTCTCCTCCGCTGCTGCTGGCAACGAAGGTCTGTTCAATCTCGGAATTGCCGGCAGTGGTGCACTCTGTCTGGAATCTCCCTGTCCGATGGAAGAACTGGTGGAAATCACCCTGCAAAATGATGTGGTCAAGATTGACGGCAGTATGGCTATCGCATGGAGCGGAAGCCTCGACTTTACCGTCGAACGTTCCGGCAAGACGCTGATTGGCTCGGCTGCTTCGGGTGAAGGACTCGTCAATGTCTACCGCGGCACCGGTAAAGTACTGATGGCACCGGTCGGAACAAACTGATTCATATAGCTTCAATCATGTCCCGTATGCTGTAACCTTGCGTGTTCACAGCATACGGGACATTTTGTTCCTGTAGATACCAGCAATTGCATCAGCCTGCTGTGATATCCTGATAAATCATTTCCACCGTATCCGCCTGTGTCATATCAGCGGAAATTACCTTTTCCGGTATAATCTTCATCCAGTCCTTTTCTTTCCACCAGCGCTGCATCTCTTCCCTTCCGAAATTATCCCGATTGGGCTTGGTCTGATGACGGACAAGGGTTTCTTCAAAAGTCAGATCATAATAATATGCAAATATCTCGTGGCCAAAAAGCTCTGATGCCAATTCAAATAACGGCCGGTAATATTCAGCGTCCAGTATTCCTTCCAGAATGACCGTTTCACAGTGACTGTGTCCATATTGCAGCATCTCCATCAGCAAAGGCAATGCTTCTGTGCCAAATCCATCCTTTACCCACAAAATTTCTCTTCGGATTACATCCTGCGACAACAGCATATTGTTGCGTCCCAATC
>DVLW01000062.1 GCA_018715285.1 Candidatus Faecivivens stercoripullorum
GGTCAAGAAAAATAACCAGACCATTTCGCTTGAGTGCCAACATATTTGCTTCCCGAAGTACGACTCCTCCACCCGTAGAGATAATGGTACCGGTCAGTTTTCCGCATTCACGGGCACACTCAGTTTCCATCTGACGAAAGGCTTCTTCTCCCTGCTCAGCAAAAATATCATTAATGCTCTTTCCTGCTTTTTTAACGATCTCACTGTCCATATCTACAACCGGAAGACCATATCTTTCAGAAAGACGTTTACTGAAGGCGGTTTTCCCGCTTCCGGACAATCCGATTAAAACAATATTTTTCGTAATGTTCATATACAACCTCTTATGATTCAAACTTGCGATAATATCCCAGTACCCGTAATGTCTGGGCAAAGTCTGAAACTTCCTGCAAAATTTCCCGGATGCGCGCGTCAATTGTATCCGCTGAAAAATCAATAAAAAACAGATATTCCCAGTTTTTCCGAGGAACCGGCCGGGATTCTATTTTCAGCAGGTTGATTTTTTCCCGCGCAAAAATAGACAACAGCCGACAGAGTGAACCGGGTACATGCGGCAGTGTAATCATTAATGAAACTTTATTGTTATCAGGAGAATGATGTACTTCGCGGGACAGAATGACAAATCTTGTCTGATTGATATCTTTAAAATTGGTCCGTTCCGCGAGAATATTCAGCCCATAAATTTCCGCTGCCCGCGAAGAGGCAATTGCACAAATGTCCCTTCGATCAGATTCAGCCACCAGCTGGGCAGCATAGGCGGTATTATAGACCGCCGTCTGCTTCCATGGATGCCGTGCCAGAAATTCACGTGACTGAGAAAGTCCCTGTTCATGAGAAAGAACCTCGGTAATCTCATCCATTGTCACGCCGGGTTTTGCCATCAGGCATTGCCCAACCGATATAGAGTATTCACCCGTGATATAAAATCCGTAATCGGTAATCAGATCAAAGTTGGTCAAAATCGAACCTGTCGAACTGTTTTCAATCGGCAGCACCGCACAATCTGCTTTTCCAGATTCAACCGCACGCAATGCACCTGCAAAAGAGCTTTCCGGAACCAGCTCGCATATATCTTCCCATTTGCCGCTCTCACTCTGCTGTGCAAAATACCGCACAGCAGCTTCTTCTGCAAAACATCCCGGTACACCAGAATAAGCGGCCTTGATTTTTTCCTGCATCTCTCTTCCTCCCGTCTTTTTACTGGTCAAGCATTGCCTGCATGACTGCCAGAGCAGTCGCCGCTTCGACAACAACAGTCGCTCGTGAAAGAATACAGGGGTCGTGACGGCCATGAATAACAAGCGATGCATCCGACATTTTTACCATATCCACTGTCTGCTGCTCACGGGAGATAGAAGGCGTCGGTTTGATAACTACTTGGAATACAACGGGCATTCCGCTGCTGATTCCGCCCAGAATTCCACCATTATTGTTAGTGGTTGAAACAACCCGCTCGCCATCCATCCGCATAGGGTCGTTGACCTCATGTCCATACGCGCTGCCGAATCCAAATCCAAGCCCAAATTCAATTCCCTTGACGGCAGGAACCGCAAAGATATTCCGGGAAATGATTCCTTCCAGACTGTCATCCGGCGAACCAATTCCTGCGGGCAGACCGGTTACAGCAATCTGAATAATACCGCCGACTGATGTCAGATCAGTACGTGCCTGCTGAATAACTTCTTCCATCTGTAACCCAGCCTGTTCCGAAATTGTTGGCAGTGAACGACCTGCAAGCTGGTCGAGCTGTTCAGCTGAAACATTTACCATATCAAATGGAACATCCTCCACTGAACCAATCCGTAAAACATGTCCGCCGACCCGGATACCCTGCTGAACCAGCCAGAGTTTTGCAATTGCTCCAGCAAATACCAGCGGTGCCGTCAGCCGTCCGGAAAAATGCCCACCGCCGCGATAATCATTATAACCACCATAACGGATACGGCCTGTATAATCGGCGTGTGACGGCCGCGCCAGATCCATCGTCCGGGTATAATCACCTGAACGGGTATTTTCATTGCGAATCATCGCACAAAGAGGGGTTCCGGTTGTCCGGCCTTCAAATACGCCGCTGATAATTTCCGGGCAGTCTCCTTCCAGACGGGTTGTCGACAAGCCGCCTTTTTTTGCGCGCCGCCTGTCCATTTCCGACTGGATAAAATCCATATCCACCATCAAACCGGATGGAAGCCCTTCTATTACAACACCAATTCCGGGTCCATGGGACTCGCCAAATATTGAATATCGCAGCTGCATAACCTCTAACCCCTTTTTATTTATTGACCAATTCTTTATGAACCACTACTCCGCCCAAAGATCTAAAATCCTCCCAGAAATGAGGATAAGACTTGGCAACACATTCGGTTCCCAGCAATGTTACGCTGTTCTCACAACAGGCAGCGGCAATTGCTGCACTCATTGCTATTCTATGATCGTTGCAGCAATCGGCAATACTTCCGCCCTGCAAAGTTTCCTTACCATCTACTGCAAAACTGTCTTCCCATTTCTCAGTATGGGCACCCATTGTTTCCACCATCCGACAGGTAGTACGGATACGGTCACTTTCTTTTATCCGCAACCGGGCTGCGTGTGTAAATACCGTTCTGCTTCCTGAACGGAAAGCAGCTGCCGCTGCCAGTGCCGGAACAAGGTCGGGAATTTCCGATACATCTATTTCCAGCTGTCCCGGCTGCAAATACCGCTGCAAAATCTCCTGTGCCGCACGATCTCCCTGAAGAGAATCCGATTGCAACCCATTCAGCTTAACAAAGCCGTTTTTACCCTGCAACTGGCAGATAGTATTGTATGCCAGATAAAAAGCCGCCTGTGAATAATCCCCTTCTACAGATACGGTACGAGACTGGTATTTCTGACCAGCAGGAATTACAAATTCTGCGTAATCTCCCACTACTTCTGCCGTAATACCAAATGTCTTCAAGGCCTGCAATGTCATCTCTACATATGCTGCCGATTCAAGATGATCGGTAATCACAATCCGACTCTGACTGCATCCATCCCGCGGCTGCACAAGCGGCAATGCAAACAGCAACCCGGTAATAAACTGAGAACTGATCGAGCCACTGAGCGGATACTCTCCCGGATTGAGTTTTCCTTCAACTGTCAAAATGTTATTTCCCAGCTTATGAGAGATACCCATCCGGTCAAATAGCTCAAAATATGGTTCCAGCGGACGCTGCATCAGCCGTCCTTTTCCGGTAAAGGAAACCGGATGCCCATCTGTTAATGCAAGCGCAACCGGAATCATAAAACGAAGTGTTGAACCCGATTCTCCGCAGTCAATCAGCAGGTCATCCCTGGAATTTTTCTCCAAATTTCCAGAAATGCCGGTAATCTGGACTTTACCTGACTGCATCTGATGAAAGCTGGCACCAAGACAGGCAACAGCCTGTAATGTTGCAGTAATATCCTCTGAAACCGACAGATTATCGATGATACTGGTCTGCTCTTCTGCAAGTGCAGCTCCAATCACCATCCGGTGACTCATGCTTTTAGATGACGGAACCGTCAGTTCGCCGGAAAGAACAGACGGATAAACCGAAAGGTTTTGTTTTGGAGCAGGAAGGTCATTTGGCTTTTCTTCCTGCATTTCCGGAATTTCATTCCGTGTCATTACCCAATGCACAAATTCATTTCGGTCTATGGGCGTATAATAGCTTTCTCCCACATCCCGGCAAAAAACGGGGCGAATCATTCCGCCACTGCCTTTTTTATCAAATGCAAGCGCCTGAACCAATGCTTCTTCCGGTACATCACCTGCATCCCATAGCATTCCCTGTCCGGTCAGCATTTTACGCATACGGGCTGCCAGTCCGGGTGGTGTCAGGCCGTGCTGTTCACCCACCCTTAAAATAGAATACATGCCGCAGCAGACAGCTTCACCATGCATGAACTTCTCGTAATTGCCCAGTTTTTCATATGCATGACCGATTGTATGCCCAAAATTCAGCAGCATCCGTTCACCGGTATCATGTTCATCCTGTTCAACAATCTTGCGTTTACAGTTGCAGCAGGTGTAAATAATCTCATCCATATACGGAGTAAGAGCCTCTCTTCCCTGCACCTGTTCCAACAATCGCCACAGAGCAGGCTCCCGAATCATACCATATTTAATGACTTCACCCATACCATCAAAGAAAACACGGTCAGGCAATGTATCCAGCGTATCAGAATCAATCAATACCATTTTGGGCTGATAAAACAGACCGGCAAGATTTTTACCTTGTTTCAAATCGATTGCAACTTTTCCGCCGACGGAAGAATCGACCTGTGATAAAAGTGTCGTCGGAATCTGGATAAACGGCACACCTCTCAAAATACTTCCGGCTGCAAAACCGCCCATGTCACCGGCTACACCGCCGCCCAGTACGATTACCAGGTCGGTTCTTGTGAGGGTAAAAGGCTCAGAACTGAGCAAACCATCATACAAAAGTTCCAATCCGGCAAGATTTTTGCTTTTTTCTCCTGCCGGGAAAACGATTCTTTTGGTTACAAAGCCGGCTGCGTGCAGTGAATTTTCCAAAACTTCAGCATACAGTTTTTCTACATTAGAATCAGTGATAATTGCCGCGCGTTCACCAGCATACACCGTGCGAATCATCTCACCTGCTTTTCTCAGCAGACCACGCTCAATATGAATATCA
>DVLW01000063.1 GCA_018715285.1 Candidatus Faecivivens stercoripullorum
TGCTTCTCAGGGTATTGAGGCACAGACACTGGCAAATACCTATCTGGCGGTTGACCATGATTTGGAAGTCGTTCCGGTTATCAATAAAATTGACCTGCCTGCGGCTGATCCTGAGCGGGTATGCCATGAAATTGAGGATGTGATCGGTCTTCCGGCAATGGATGCACCGCGTATCTCTGCAAAAGCTGGTATCGGTATTGAAGAGGTTATGGAGAAAATCGTCAGTGATATTCCTGCTCCTTCAGGAGATCCGAGTGCACCTTTGCAGGCGCTGGTATTTGACTCTTACTATGATTCCTACCGTGGTGTTATCATCTACGTTCGTATCAAGGAAGGTACGCTGACCAAAAACAGCCGTATCCGACTGATGGCGACCGGTGCGGAATTTGACGTTGTCGAGATTGGCCATATGGGAGCAAAAAAGCTGGTTCCCTGTGATACGCTTGAAGCAGGCGATGTTGGATATATCACCGCTTCGATCAAATCAATTGCTGATACCCGGGTCGGTGATACTGTTACGCTGGCAGATAACCCTGCGGCTGAACCGCTGGCCGGTTACCGCAAGGTCAACCCGATGGTCTATTGCGGTATCTATCCTGCTGACGGTGCAAGATACCCCGATCTGAGGGAAGCACTTGAAAAGTTGCAGCTGAATGACGCTTCTCTCTCTTTTGAGCCGGAAACGTCGATTGCACTGGGCTTTGGATTCCGGTGTGGATTTTTGGGACTGCTGCATCTGGAGGTTATACAGGAGCGTCTCGAACGGGAATTTAATCTCGATCTGATTACAACTGCTCCGTCGGTTATCTACCGGTTGACCAAAACAGATGGCAGTGTCATGTATATTGACAATCCCACCAACTATCCCGATCAGACGCTGATTGCCAAATCGGAAGAACCGTATGTCACCGCCAATATTCTGACACCGGTTGAATTTGTCGGCAATATCATGACCCTTTGTCAGCAGCGCCGCGGTATCTATCATGGTATGAGCTATCTGGAAGAGACTCGTGCCGAGCTGCATTATGAGCTGCCTTTGGGTGAAATCATCTATGACTTTTTTGATGCGCTTAAATCCCGCACCAAAGGATATGCTTCCTTTGATTACGAGTTCAAGGAATACAAGGAGTCCAAACTGGTCAAGCTGGATTTTCTGCTTAACGGAGAGATTGTCGACGCACTTTCCTTTATTGTTTTTGCCGATTCGGCATATCCGCGCGCACGTAAAATCGCGGAAAATCTGAAGGAGAATATCCCGCGGCAGCTGTTTGAAGTTCCGATTCAGGCTGCAATTGGCGGAAAGGTTATTGCCCGGGAAACCGTCAAGGCAATGCGCAAGGACGTTCTTGCCAAGTGCTACGGCGGCGATATTACCCGTAAGAAAAAACTGCTTGAAAAGCAGAAAGAGGGCAAAAAACGAATGCGTCAGCTGGGCAGCGTAGAGGTTCCGCAGGAAGCCTTTATGGCCGTTCTCAAGCTGGATGATTAAGATTATATTATAACAGAAAAGCTGCGGCACACTCGTCTAAAAGTGTGCCGCAGCTTTTTTTGCAGGTATTTACAGTTTGCGCAGACCTTTGGGGTAATGGTTTTTGATGCGTCTTCCATCCGATTTTCCCCAACCAAGCGGATAACATCCGCCTGCTTCTTCCAGTACGACAACCAGCCAGCCTTTTTCAGCCGGGATATCCAGTGTATCGCCTTGCAGAAAACGTTCTGCCAGTTCAAGAGAAACTGAGACCGTTCGGGTAAAATCTTCTGCTTTGAGAGCCAATGCCAGTGCGTGTGCCGGTTCAAAGCGGTTTTTGCGGAAACTTCCCAGATGCAGACCGCTTCTGACTACTTTCAGCCGGTCGGCAGGAAGTGTACAGGCGGGCAGTCGGTAGAGTTCTTCTCCGAACAGCGTAAAACAGCCTGCTTCCAGCAGATCCACAGCAGTTGAAGTCAGTGTCTGGTCACAGAATTCCCGGTACAGCTTTTTATATCCGGTATCCAGTTTTCCGCTTCCCAGCGGGAAAGACGGGTAAGCTGGCGGACAGCCGGGAACCTCTGCTAATTTTTCCATTGCCGCGACAAAATGGCCTTCTCCATGGACTTTATGCGGCCAGACACGCATTGTTTTTTCTAATCCGTTGACAGCCGATGTCCCATCTGATAAAAAAGCAGCATTGCCGGGCGTAAAGTATTGTTCCAATCCGGTATCTACCAGCCGGAATTCAGGATGTGTTTCGATAAAATGACAGATTGCCGCTTCATCTTCATCTGGTGCAAATGTGCAGGTTGAATAGACCATTCTTCCACCCGGAGCCAGCATACGGGCAGCAGCTTCAAGAATTTGTGCCTGTCTTGCTGCGCACATCTTGACATTATCGCTGCTCCATTCGGTCAGGGCAATATCATTTTTCCGGTACATTCCTTCACCGGAACAGGGTGCGTCTACCAGAATACAGTCAAAGGTATCGGGAAAACGTTCTGCCAGCCGGTCAGGTGTTTCATTCAGTACCAGCGCATTGGAAATACCCAGCCGTTCGATATTCTGAGAGAGGATTTTTGCCCGGGATGCGACAATTTCATTGGCAACCAGCAGGCCATCTCCCATCATTTTCCCAGCCAGCTGGGTTGTTTTGCCTCCGGGTGCCGCGCACAGGTCGAGTACCAGCGGATGCGGTTTATCCGGCAGGGAAAGAGCCTCTGCTGCTGACATGGCGCTCGGTTCCTGAATGTAATAAAGGCCGGCTTCATGCAAAGGGCTTTTTCCCGGACGGTCCTGTTCGCCGTAATAAAACCCTTCCAAAACCCAGGGAATCTGCTCCGGCGTTTCTGCAAAAAGCAGGGCACCATGGCGGGAAATAAACTGTTCGGGAGAGATTTTCAGCGGATTAACCCGCAGACCATGGTATCGCGTTCCCAGAGAGAAACTTTCCAGGAAAACAGGGTACTCATCTCCCAGCATGTCTTGCATCCGTTCAAGGAATGCAATCGGAAATCCGGTTTTCTGATCCAGCTCCATTCTCTACCTCGCCGATAAATATCAGTTATGCTCAGGCTGAGGACGGAAATGAATTTTGCCGGTAGCGGCGTCCATTCCATCGACAATTGCCAGAGATTCAACCCGGATACCCATCTCTCTGAGCTCCTGGCCGCCTTTCTGGAATCCCTTTTCAATTGCAATGCCAACACCTTCCAGTGTAGCGCCTGCCTCTTTGAGGATTTCGATCAATCCGAGGACTGCGCAGCCGTTGGCGAGGAAATCATCGATAATCAGAATGTGGTCGTCCGGACCGATGAACTTCTGGGATACGATAACATTGTAGATCTTTTTATGGGTAAAGGATTCAATTTTTGCCGAATAGACATCGCCGTCCAGATTGATGCTCTGCGACTTTTTGGCAAAGACAACCGGAACGCCGAAATGCTGAGCGGCAATACATGCAATTCCGATGCCGGAGGCTTCGATGGTCAGGATTTTGTTGATCGGACGGTCAGCGAACAGTCTGGCCCATTCTTTTCCGAGGGCATTAAACAGATCGGTATCCATCTGGTGATTGAGAAAACTGTCAACTTTCAGAACGTTTCCTTCTTTGACAACGCCATCCCGGGCAATTCTTTCTTCCAGCAGTTTCATAGCATTATTCCTTTCGGTATAAATTTTGATAGATTATACATCTTGGATATCGGTGACATTTGGACAGGCAAAGCTGACCGAGCGTCTGAGTAGGTCAAACCATTTTAACTGTTTGACCGTTTTTATCTGCATTGAGTATTTACCTTCTATTTTCCAACTTTTTTTGCATTTTTGCAAGGGGCAATTGCGAGAAAAAGCCAATTTTGGTTGAAAAAATAAGCCACTAAAACAGACAGTTTTTGATATTTTTTTACAGAAGCAGTCATACCGGGAGATTTTGAGAAAAACAGATGAGAGTCTGCGCAAAATATGCTATAATGAAACAGTCCAAAGGAAAGAATATTTGACCAGCCATAAAATTAGA
>DVLW01000010.1 GCA_018715285.1 Candidatus Faecivivens stercoripullorum
ATTTCCCGGATGGTCATATGAGAGGAAGACAGGCAATGCGAAAAGTGAAGGTCAATATCTGCGGCAGAATCTACTGCCTCAATACCGAAGAGAATGAAGAATACGTAACTGGACTGGCAGCCGGTCTGAATGAACGAATTACCCGGTTTATGAATGAAAATCCCGGAACTTCCGTCCTTTCTGCCGCTATTATGACGGCTCTGGAACTGAGTGATGACGCTTCCCGTAATGAGGGAGATGCAGACAACTTCCGGCTGCAGTTGAAAAACTATGCGGAAGAAGCTGCTACTGCGCGGGTCAATGCAGATAAACTGCGCCGTGCGGTTGAAGCGCTGCTGCTGGAAAATCGCAAACTCAAAAGTGATCTGGAACTGTTGACGCTGCGTAATCAGGTCGAAAAAAATTCCATAGATGAATCTGATTCTTCGTCGGCAAAGACGGAATCCGCAAATCAAAACGCGTCGAAATAACGGCCAGCCTGCTGCAAGCCGCCGGGGCATTGCAGCAGTTTTTTTGATAACAAGACGCATTTTGCGGAAATGGGAAAGGATATGGAGATAAACGGTTATGCAACAGCCAAACAAAAGTGGGAAACTGGAGATACTCGCGCCTGCCGGGTCAATGGATGCACTGATCGCGGCGGTCCGCTGCGGTGCGGATGCCGTATATCTGGGGCAGAAAAATTTCAGCGCCCGTAAAAACAGCCAGAATTTCGATGAAGAATCCCTGACACAGGCGGTGCAGTATGCCCATCGCTGTGGTGTCAAAATTCATCAGGCTTTGAATATCGTCGTATTTGACCAGGAACTGGACGCTTTGCGGGAATGTATCCGTACAGCGGTACGGGCTGGTGTAGATGCAATGATTGTGCAGGATTGGGGTGTTGCCGCACTTGTACGGGAATACGCACCGGATATGGCACTGCACGCTTCTACCCAGATGGCGATTCACTCTCCTGCCGGTGTCCGGCTGGCGGAGCGCCTGGGATTTTCCAGAGTGGTTCTGGCAAGAGAACTCAGCCGCAAAGAAATTGAAGAAATCGTTCACTCCACATCGTTGGAAACTGAAATATTTGTCCATGGTGCGCATTGCATGTCGGTATCCGGTCAGTGTTATCTGAGTGCCGCAATCGGCGGCAAGAGCGGAAACCGTGGTCAGTGTGCACAACCCTGCCGTCTTCCCTTTACTGCCGGGTGCAGTGGGTGCGGTAAAAAATCTTTTGGAGAAAATGTCCTTTCTCTGAAGGATATGGATTTGACTTTATATCTGCCGGAGATTGCCCGGATGGGTGTGACCTCGGTCAAGATTGAAGGACGGATGAAGCGGCCTGAATATGTCGCTGCATCAGTGACTGCCTGTAAGCAGGCGCTGAATGGAGAAACACCGGATCTGGATACCTTGCAGGCTGTTTTCTCCCGAAGTGGGTTTACCGATGGATATTTTGCCGGACAGCGTACCCGGGAGATGTTCGGGTTCCGCACCCGTGAGGATGTGACGGCGGCAGCGGATGTATTTACCCGTCTGCGCGGTCTTTATCATAAAGAAAATCCTCTGGTACCGGTTTCGCTGTCTTTCCGGATGTGCAGCGGAGAAGCTGTATCACTTGTTTTGTCTGATGGAGAACATACCGTTTCGGTAAATGGAGAGGTTCCGCAGCAGGCAGAGGAAGGAATGCGTCCGGCTGATCGGGAATATATTGTCCGGCAGCTGGAAAAATTGGGCGGTACGCCCTATTATCTGCCAGATCGGGATGCTTTGTCGGTTACGCTGGATGACGGTCTGATGATTCGGGCTTCACAGCTGAATGCCATCCGTCGGGAAGCGGTACAGAAGCTGGATGAACTGCGTCAGCAGCCGTCGGGCAGATGGAATGAAGCATCGGATTTTGTGCTGCATCCTGAAACAAAGCAAAAACGTACAGTGCCTGACCGGCCGGCTGTCTGGTGCAAATGTGCAGAGCCGGAACAAGTCGAAGCTGCGGCAAAAATTGCCGACAAAATAATTCTTCCCGCTGCACAGCTGGTGCGGCTGGCTGAATCCGGTCAGCTTTCTGATAATGGCCGCTTTGCCGGTATGGCCGGGCGGATGATTCCGGTCCTGCCGCGTCTGACCTATCGGGAAGAAGAATGTATCAGTATGCTGCAAAAACTCAAATCACTGGGATTTGAGGAGCTGTACTGTGAAAGCAATGCACACATTCAACTGGGTAAAGAAGCTGGTTTTACGCTGATTGGTGGCCCATATCTGAATCTGTCCAACAGTGTTGCACTTACAGAAGCCCGGAAACTGGGATTGTCGGCGGCAGTGTTGTCACCGGAAGGAAAACTCGCCCAGCTTTCAGCGGTTGTACGGAAATCCAATATTCCATGTGGTCTGTATGCTTATGGACGGATGGCGCTGATGGCATTGCGCAACTGTCCGGTTCGGGCACAGATTGGCTGCAAACAGTGCGGCCGCAATGGCTTTCTAACTGACCGGATGCAGACTCGTTTTCCGGTACGTTGTGACCGGAAAGAGGATATCCTGTCAGGTGAGAACGCGGTCAGTTATCTGCTCAACAGTTTACCGCTGTCGATGAGCGATAAACAAAGAGAACTTGCCGGATTTGATTTTGTCCTGCTGGATTTTACGATCGAATCTCCGCGGGAGATGGCACAAATTCTTGACTGCTGGCAGCAGGAGCGTCCTTTGGCAGAGTATACCCGCGGGCTGTATATGCGGGGAGTAATGTGAGGGCTGCTGTGAATATCTGGCAGGTTGAGGTTTTTCACCGTGATTAAACTGCGATTGTAATATATTTGGTGGAAAACAAGGTTGAAAAGGTGGAAAAATCGAGCCTCGCAGGGAAAACTGACGGTTTTTTCGTGAATAAATGATGATTCGACAGGAGTTTTCCACCGGGCTGGCGGCGAAAATGGCTGTTGATAGACAGTCTGACAGCCTACTATTCAACACGCCGCAAAAAGAATGGAGAAAGAAACAACATGAAGATTTATTTTCAGAAACTGATTCCCGACGCGGTTATTCCGACCAGAGCGACTCGACAGAGTGCCGGTTTTGATCTCTCTCTCTGTGGACAGCAGCCGGTTACGATTCAGCCGGGAGAAACTGTGATGATTCATACTGGCGTTGCGGTTGTACTGCCGGAAGGAACCGCCGGTATGGTGTATCCCCGCAGCGGACTTGCTTCCAAACATGGTCTGGCACTGGCCAACTGTGTTGGTGTCATCGACAGCGACTACCGGGGAGAGCTGATGGTACCGCTGTACAATCATTCAGGTGAAGCCTATACCGTTTCACCGGGTGAACGGGTTGCCCAGATGGTGGTGACACCTGTTTTACTGCCCGAAGTGGAGGAGATTCCTGCCGGTAAACAGCTTCCGGAAAGTGAGCGTGGAACAGGCGGATTCGGCTCAACAGGTAAAACAGCTGGCGGAGAAAATGCCAAATGAAAAAAACACTGATATTTTTGCTTTTCCTGATGGCTGGCCTGATTATGGGTGCAGTGCTGACACGGGTTGCGCAGCAAGTCAGTTTTCTTAATTGGCTTTGCTGGGGAGACTCAGTCGGCTTTGGGTATCCAGAAGCGGTTACGCTTAATCTGTCGGTAATCCGGCTGAATCTGGGAATGTACGTGGAACTGAACGTTGCCCGTCTGATCTGCCTTGCGGCAGCGCTGGGCGCTTATCTGCGGTGGGGACGGAAACTGTAAGGCGGATGAAAAGGAGGCGTCTGGGAACAGACGCAGGTGAATATGAAATATATATTAGGTTCGGGTTCGCCCCGGAGAAAAGAACTGCTGGGAATGATTCTGCCTGAATTTACCGTGATACCTTCCCGTTTTGATGAAGATGGGATGGCGCGCGATGGTATGGATGCGTGCCAGATTGTCTGTGCCCTTTCTCAGGAAAAGGCACAGGAGGTATTCAACCGGTATCGGGCGGAAAATCCGGATGAAGAAATCTGCGTAATCGGCGGTGATACGATTGTCGTATCGCCTGACGGTGAGGTGATGGGGAAACCATCTTCGCGCGAGGATGCTGGCAGAATGCTCAGACAGCTTTCAGGATGTACCCATCAGGTAATTACAGCAGTTACGGTGATAGCTCTGACTGGTGGACAGGTACTGAAAAGAGTTTTTCCTGTCAGGACAGATGTGGTATTTTATCCGCTGGATGAGATGGAAATCCAGCGGTATCTGGATACCGGAGAACCGTTTGACAAGGCGGGAAGCTATGGTATTCAGGGGTATGGCGGTCTGCTGGTTGAGCGGATTGCCGGAGACTACAACAATGTGGTCGGACTTCCCGTTGCCCGGCTGATGCGGGAAATGCGGGAAATGGGACTGCTGCTGGAACATTGAGGGTGCAGCAGACAGACCATAATGGGAGGCACAGAGATGTTTTTTACAAGAGATATCGGTATTGATCTTGGAACAGCCAATACCCTCGTATATATGAAAGGGCACGGAATTATCATCCGGGAACCGAGTGTTGTCGCGGTCGACGTGCAGACTGATAAGGTTCGGTGCGTGGGTGAAGAGGCCAAACAGGTAATTGGCCGTACGCCTGATTCAGTGGCGGTGGTTCGTCCGCTGCGTGATGGGGTAATCGCAGATTTTGATATTACCATCAGCATGCTGGAAGATCTGATTCATCGTGCTGCCGGCAACAGCTTGCTGGTTCGTCCGCGTGTCGTAATCTGTGTACCGTCTGGTGTGACCGGTGTGGAGCGCAGAGCGGTGCGGGATGTAACCGAACAGGCCGGAGCCCGTAAGGTGCTGGTCATCGAAGAACCGATGGCAGCAGCACTGGGCGCAGGATTGCCGGTTTCGGAACCGACCGCATCCATGATTGTAGATATCGGCGGCGGGACAAGTGAAGTCGCGGTCATTTCACTGGGCGGTATTGTAGCGTCCAGAAGTGTAAGGGTCGGCGGTGACAAGTTTGACGCGGCGATTATTGCCTATGTGCGGAAAAACTTCAATTTGCTGATTGGAGAACCGACGGCAGAACGGATTAAAATTGAAATCGGCAGTGCAGTTCCGCTCAATGAAGACGGTGAAAGTGAAATGTCGATTGAGGTAAAGGGACGCAATCTGCTCACCGGTCTGCCGCAGGCAATTACCATTACCTCGCAGCAGGTACGTCAGGCTTTGCAGGACCCGCTTTCAGAAGTAGTCGACGCGGTGCATTATACCCTTGAACGGACGCCGCCGGATTTGTCGGCAGATATTATTGACCGCGGAATTATCCTGACAGGCGGCGGTGCACTGCTCAGAGGTATTGACCGGTTGATTCATCATGCAACCAGCATGCCGGTACATATCGCGGAAAATCCGCTGGACTGCGTTGCGGTCGGAGCTGGTCTTGTACTGGATAACCTGGATGCAATGGCGGACGCACTCAGTGAAGAGGATGTGCCGCGGTACAATAACGAGCCGTCGGCATAACAAACAGAAAACTTTCAGCAGCGGGAAGGAGGCGGAGCGGTGCGGGAATTTTTCAGCGGAAGGCGCGGCAGACTGTTTATGGCGGCAGTTGCATTGCTTGCGGGAATCATGATTTTTTCTGCCCGTTCCGGCGGATTGCAGACTCTGCCGGAAAAACTGCTTTCAGCACTGCTTTATCCGTTTCAGCTGCTGAGTCAGGAAGTATCTGACAGCTTTACCGAATTTGCGGGTGTATTTTTTGACGCCAAGGAAAATTATGAGGAAAATATTGAGCTTCGGGAAGAAATTACCCGTCTGCGGGAACAACTGGTTGCTTATCAGTCGCTGGAAAATGAGAATGAGCGTCTGCGGGAAATGCTCGAAATCCGTCAGGAAGACCCTCAGCTTCAGCTGACAGATGCACAGGTTATCGCCCGGACTCCGGATAATTTCCAGTCGTTTACCATCGATCGTGGCAGTATGGACGGAATATCACTGTATGATCCGGTGATTACTGCGGACGGACTGGTCGGATATATTGGTGAACTCGGGTCGGTAACTGCACGGGTGGTCACCATTCTGTCTCCAGAATGCAACGTCGGTGCAGTGAGCTCTGATACAGGAGACAGCGGTAATGTAACTGGAACTCTGTCCCTCTCAAAAGACGGACTGACCAGAATGGAACTGATTGCAAGGGATGCTGAATTACAGCCGGGAAGTTTGCTGGTTACCGCAGGACTGAGCGGAAGTTTTCCGGAAGGAATTCTGATTGGAACGGTCAAAACGGTTGATCTGGAAGAAAACGGAATCAGCCTCTGGGCAACAGTGGAACCGTCTGCTGATATTTCAGGTGCAACTGCGGTTTTTGTCGTGACTGATTATCCCGGAAAAGATGGAGAGGAAACAGAACAACCGTCTGAACAGCAGGAAGAAGTGTCCATTCCGGCGGTTGGACATGGAGAATAAAACGGATAAAGGTTAAAACACCTGAAAGGAGTGACAGGTATGACACTGCGTGGCAGAAAGATGCTGAAATGGACGTTGAGGCTGATACTGTTGCTGCTGCTTGGTGGAATACAGTCTTCACCTGCTTTTCCGCAGATAGGCGGAACACGGCCTATGCTGCTGATGACGGCGGGAATCTGTGCGGTGCTGCTGGAAACCGGGATTGAAGCGGCGTGCGGATATGCGATTCTGGCAGGCCTTTTATGGGACGTCGTGGAAGGAAGGCTGTTGGGATTTTATGGGCTGATGATGCTGCTGGTATGTGCGGCGGCAGGTTGGCTGGTTAACAATTATCTGCGCGTCAGTATGCTGAATGCGGTGTGGATGTCGGGATTTGGAAGTGTCTGCTGCGGACTGGTCTGTGCGGAATTTTATCTGTTTATCTGGGGATATGCACAGGGAACAGCCATGGTTGTATTGGCTGAGATTTTCTGGCGTGGTGTCTATACGGCGCTGGCAGCGCCGGTTATTTACTGGCTGATGAAAAAGATACAGTCTGTCTCGATGGGGACGGTACAAAGCAGTCTTCGGCTTCGTGCCTCCAGAATGCGCAACGAAAGAAAGGAGTAAACAATGCCGGTACAATCCTTTCCTTTTCTGGATTCTTCTCATAAGGACCCAGGCCGTGGGCTGCGGACAAGGTCTTGGATATTGGCGGCAGGAGCAGTTGTGACTGCCTCGGTCTATCTGTTGAATCTGATGTCGATTCAGATCGTAAACGGGGAAAGTTACTATGAACAGACCGAGTCGACAACTGTTTCAGTTATCCCCATTCGGGCAGCACGCGGTGAAATATATGACCGGGACGGACAGCCTCTCGCGGAAAATCGCACAGGATTGAATATCGTATTTTATTACGCATTTTTTGACTTTGATGGGTGTGCCGAGCAGATTGCCCAGCTGATCGAATTGTGCGAAAAGCAGGGTGAAAGCTGGTATGACCCGCTTCCGCTGAATGAGGACGGAACCGAATTTACCGGCAGTGAACAGGATGCGGATACCCTGCGTCAAGCGTTGGGACTGAGCAGTTATGCAAATGCTCAGGATTGTATGTATAATATTTGTGAGCAGTATGATATTATAGAAGGGGACGCTGTAACCCGGCGGAAAATTGCCGGTGTCTGTTATGGGATGCTGCTGCGGCAGTTCTCACTGATTAACAATGAGTATACCTTTGCCGAGAATGTATCGGTAGAGACTGCACTCCGACTGAAGGAACTTTCGGTACGTTTTCCGGGAGTGGATATTGTGGAAGAAGATATCCGCAGTTATCCTGACGGTACGATTGCACCGCATGTGATCGGTACAGTCGGTCAGATGTCAGCGGAAGAATGGAGCCGGTACAAGTCGGAAGGCTATCAGATGAGCGATTACGTGGGAAAGTTTGGAATCGAACGTTACTGTGAAGAAACGCTCAGAGGTACTGATGGCGCACGTACGGTTGAACAGGGAAAAAATGGCGATATTCTCAGTGAAGAAGTCACTACTCAGCCGGAATCGGGAAACAGTGTTTATCTGACGATTGACGCAGATTTTCAGAAAAAGGTGGAAGAGATTCTGTCCGATTATATTGAAGAGCTGCGGTTGACTGGGGACCCGGAAGAAGGCGCTAATGTCAAGGGTGGTGCCGTTTCGGTTATAGACCCGAGGACTGGTGCGGTTCTGGCACTGGTTACCTGGCCAACATATGATCTGAATGATTATTACACCGATTATGCGTCCCTGCTGGAAGAGGAAAATACACCTCTGATTGATCGGGCAACCGATGGGCTTTACCGTCCCGGATCGACCTTTAAAACCGTGGTTGCGGTTGCGGCACTGGAAGAAGGAATTATTACCCCGGAAGATACAGTCAACTGTACCGGTGTGTATACCTATTTTGACCAGGTGATTGAGGGGAATACTTTTCATCCTACCTGTCTGGGCGTACATGGTCAGCTGTCTGTTTCAGAAGCGCTGACCCGTTCCTGCAATATTTTCTTTTATGATATCGGGCGCCGTCTGGGAATTGATACCATCAACCGGTATGCGTCGCTGATGGGACTCGGAGAGGAAACCGGTCTTGAACTGGGAAGTGCCGTCGGTACGCTGAGCAGCCCGGAACATACCAAAGAAATGGGCGGAACCTGGACACAGGGAAATGTTGTACAGGCGTCTATCGGACAGATGGATACAATGGTTTCGCCATTGCAGCTGTCGGTCCAGGCAATGACACTGGCTAACCGTGGGGACAGATACAAGGTGTATCTGGTGGATGAGATGCGCAGTTTTGACGGCAGCGAACTGCTGGAAAAAACTGAACCGGAACTGGTATCATCATTTGATATGTCGGAAGAGATTTTTGACGCAGTGGTAAACGGTATGATTGGCGTTGGAATGCAGTATACTGCACCGGAATATATGCTCTCTGATCTTGGGTATAACGTCGCCGTCAAAACCGGAACTCCTCAGGTGACAACGGATACAACCAATTCCTGCGCGATTGCTTTTGCACCTGCGGAAGATGCCGAAATCGCCATTGGGATTATGCTGGAAGAAGGAGTTGGCGCCTCCCGTCTGATCCGCCAGATTTTGCTGGCGTGGGAGGAATATGTGCGATAAAATTGCACCTTCTATCGTATTTTTCCTGAAGATTTGGAAGAACATCTCAACAAATTGATTACATTTCTTGAGAAATGATTGGGAAAATGCTAAAAAAGTCCGGCATAATAACTAAAAATTAAGTTTATTTTTTACGAATTGTGAAAAAGTGTGAGAATTCTCTGGAAGTCATAAACAAAATGTGGTAATATATACTTACATAATTCTTATTCTGGGTCGAAGTATGCCCATCTGCTGGGCGTAGGGAAGGAGAAGGCTGGATGGCTGCCAGGAGGGCTAAGGTCATTGCCATTACCTCAGGAAAAGGCGGAGTCGGAAAATCGACGCTGACGGTTTCGCTGGGGATTGCGGCGGCAACTTCCGGCAAACGGGTTCTGCTGATTGAGATGGATGTTGGGCTGCGCGGTATGGATATCATGCTGGGACTGAACAACGTCGTGTATGATCTGGGAGATCTTCTGGAAGGACGCTGCAATATCAGCAGTGCGATTGTCCCTTCTCCCAATGTGCCGGAACTGTATGCGATTGTTGCACCGGTACTGATGGGACAGGTGCTGTTGCAGGATATACAGCTGCTGGTCGAAGGACTGCGGTCTTATTTTGATCTGATCTTTCTGGATATGCCGGCAGGGCTTGGGCTTGGTATTCGCGCTACCTGTGCGGTGGCAGATCTTGCCCTGATTATTTCGACACCTGATCCGGTGTGCATCCGGGATGGAAACCAGGTGGTGCGGGAACTGGCCGCACGTGGGTTTACTTCCCATCGGCTGCTGATAAACCGGGTTGACAGAAAATTTATCAGAAAGCGGGTTGTCCAGAATCTGGATGAGGTAATCGACGGTGTCGGTTCTCAGCTGATTGGTGTGATACCGGAAGATCCCGAGGTTACACTGTTTTCATCCAGCGGCAGGCTGCCTGATGAAAAAGGGGAATTACAGCGTATCTGCAAGGCGATTTGCAGTCGTCTGGATGGCGAATATCGGCCGCTGATTGTCCGCTGACCCCTGAAAATATTACTTTTGAATGACTTCTGCCCGGCATATGATTTGTTCGGGTGTATTTTTTGGCTATTGCTTCTGTAAGATTTTAGATACTTGGTGTCCGTCCTGGACGGGTGCGGAAGTATATAACAGATAGAAAGGAATGATCTCCATGAACATCGCGCTGATCGCTCATGACTCCAAAAAGGAACTGATGGTTCAGTTTTGTATTGCCTATTGCGGAATAATGAGCCGCCATAACCTTTGCTCTACGGGTACAACCGGTAAACTGATCTCAGAGGCGACCGGACTCACAATCAAACGGTTTCTCAGTGGTTCTCAGGGCGGAGATCAGCAGATCGCGTCGCTGATCGCCTGCAACGAGATTGATTTGCTGCTGTTTTTCCGTGATCCGCTGACCAGTAATTCGATGGAACCGACCGAAATGAACCTGCTTCGGCTGTGTGATGTCCATAATATTCCGATGGCAACCAATATGGCGACTGCTGAGGTATTGATCCATGGATTGGAAAGAGGAGACCTCGACTGGCGGATTATTGTCAATCAGGGGTATTGATCTCAAGTATAGAATAGTTTTCATGAGGCAAAGTAAGCTTGCACCGTGTTTCCGGAATCGGTCGGAAACAGGGAGGAAGCTTGCTTTGTTTGCTAAAGGAAAACTTTTTGTGTATCATTCCCATAATGTGACAGATTTCACGGTTAAAAATATGGATAATAGGAGACAGACAAATGGCATTGGAAATCAAATCAATTAAGGGCACGGCGGACGTGCTCCCCAGTGAAAGTTATAAATGGCAGTTTGTGGAAAGACTGTTTCTGGACACTGCACGGCTTTACGGGTTTGGTGAGATTCGCATCCCAACTTTTGAGGACAAGCGTCTTTTCATCCGCTCGGTCGGCGATACCACCGACGTTGTGCAGAAGGAAATGTATACCTTTACCGACCAGGGTGGCCGTGAACTGGCGCTCCGTCCGGAAGGAACCGCAGGTGTAAACCGCGCAGTCATTGAAAGTGGTCTGATCAACGGCGCACTGCCGGTCAAGCTGTCTTACGCGCTGTCTTGCTTCCGTGCGGAAAAACCGCAGGCAGGCAGAATGCGGGAATTCCATCAGTTGGGAATGGAATTGTTTGGTTCGACTTCTCCTTCTGCTGACGCAGAGGTTATCGCATTTGTCAACAATTTCTTTGGACTGCTGGGTGTCCAGAATATCTCTCTTGAGATCAACTCGATTGGCTGTCCGACCTGCCGCAAGGAGTATCACGCTGCATTGCGTGCTTATTTTGAGAGCAGAAAAGAGCAGTTGTGTGAGACATGCCTGGGAAGACTGGAAAAGAACCCGCTGCGGATTCTGGACTGCAAGAACCCTGAGTGTCATGAAATCGCCAAGGATGCACCGGTCGTACTGGATTATCTGTGTGATGACTGCAAGGCGCATTTTGAAGGACTGAAAAAACGTCTGGATGCGCTGAACATCTGCTATACCGTAAATCCCCGGATTGTCCGCGGACTGGATTATTATGTCCGTACCGTTTTCGAGTTTGTTTCGAGTGACCTTGGTGCCCAGAGCACTGTCTGCGGCGGCGGCCGTTATGACGGACTGCTGGGAAGCCTTGGCGGTGCAGATCAGCCCGGTATCGGTTATGGTATGGGCATCGAACGGCTGCTGATGGTTCTGGAGGCACAGGGAATTGAAATTCCTGCTCCGGATCCCTGTGATCTGTATATCGGCTCGATTGGAGAAGATGCGGCAGTTCGTGCGCTGGCTCTGGTCAGCTCGCTGCGTGAGGAAGGTTTCTCGGCTGAATGTGATATCGTCGGCCGCAGCGTAAGGGCACAGATGAAGTATGCGGACAAGATCGGCGCCCGTTATTCAATGATTCTGGGCGATAATGAGTTGGCTGAAAATCAGGCCAAGCTGAAAAATATGCAGACTGGTGAAACAGTCGATATTTCGCTGGACGAAAATGCCCTTGCACAGTTTTTCTACAATGCAGGGATCGACGACCTGACGGAATCGCTCAAAGGTACGCTTGTCGAAGCATTGGAAGGCATGTCGCCGGTACAGCTGTAAACAGCGGAACCCCCGGAAACTTTCCGGAGTCAATATAAATTCCAAAGAAAAAGAGGAGTCCTGACAGTGGCAGACTTAATGACAGGCATGAAACGCACCCATTATTGCGGTGAGGTTTCAGCAGCAGATGCCGGCAAAGAAGTAGTTGTCGGCGGTTTTACCAATAAACAGAGAGACAAGGGCGAGCTGGTCTTTATCGACCTGCGTGACCGTACCGGTATTGTTCAGCTGGTATTTGATGATACCACTGACCGTGCAGTCATGGCAAAGGCTAAGGAAGCCAGAAGCGAATATGTGCTGATGGCAAGAGGCGTTGTCCGGATGCGTGAAGCGCCCAACCCTGAGATTCCGACTGGTTATGTCGAAATTTACGTTACCGAACTGCGGATTCTGGCGCGTGCTCAGACACCGCCTTTCCATATCGCCGATGGCAGCGATACCAATGAGGAACTGCGTCTGCGGTACCGTTATCTTGACCTTCGCCGCAGAGAATTGCAGCAGAATATCATCAAACGTGCAAAAATCACCTCGGTTGCCCATCAGTTCTTTGCAGATGAAGGCTTTATCGAGATTGATACCCCGATGATGATTAAATCTACACCTGAGGGAGCACGTGACTATGTCGTTCCTTCCCGTGTACATAAGGGCTCGTTCTATGCGCTGCCGCAGTCGCCGCAGATGTATAAACAGCTGCTGATGATCTCGGGCTTTGATAAATATGTACAGTTTGCCCGCTGCTTCCGTGACGAAGACCTGCGTGCTGACCGTCAGCCGGAATTTACCCAGATCGACCTGGAAATGTCTTTTGTAGATATGGAAGACATTCTGGCAATGGGTGAACGGTTTGTCAAATACCTGATGAAGAATGTCATGGATGTGGACATTCCTACTCCGCTGCCCAGACTGACCTATCAGGAAGCAATGGAGCGTTTCGGAACCGATAAGCCCGATATCCGCTATGGAATGGAACTGACCAATATCTCTGATCTGGTTGCAGACAGCGGTTTTGGCGTGTTCACCGGCGCGATTGAAGCTGGCGGTTCTGTCCGCGGTATTACCATCAAGGGTGGTGCGGCGGTTTACTCCCGTAAAGAAATCGATAAACTGACCGAACAGGCCAAGGGTATTGGTGCGAAGGGTCTGGCATTTATCCGCTGGGTAGATGAAAAGCCTTCCTGTTCGTTTGCCAAGTTCTTCAGTGAGGAACAGCTGGCTGCCATTATGCAGCGGTTGGGATGTGAACGCGGTGACGTTGCGCTGATCGTTGCAGACAAGGACAGCGTAACTCTGCCGGTACTCGGCGCACTGCGTACCACCTGTGCAAAACGGATGGATATTATTCCTGAAGGCTGGGCGTATACTTGGATTGTTGAATTCCCGTTCTTTGAAAAGGACGATAATGGAAACTGGGTTGCTATGCACCATCCCTTTACCATGCCGATGGACGAGTGTCTGCCTTATCTGGACAGCGATCCCGGCAGGGTTCGTGCGAAGTGCTATGACCTGGTTCTCAATGGTGTTGAGCTGTCTTCCGGCTCGATGAGAATCACCGATTCCGAATTGCAGCAGCATATGTTCCGTTCGCTCGGCTTGAGTGATGAGGAAATTGAAGCAAAATTCGGATTCCTGGTGGATGCTTACCATTATGGTGCACCGCCTCATGGTGGTATGGGCATTGGCCTTGACCGTCTGACGATGCTGCTGTGCGGCGCAGATTCTCTGCGTGATGTAACGGCATTTCCGAAGGTTCAGTCGGCTTCTGAGCTGATGAGCGGCTGTCCTGCACCGATTGATGCGGTTCAGCTGAAGGAACTGGGCATCCAGCTGGAAGGTTCCGCGGAAGAATAATGCCTGAGGGCACAAAGTCTGTCGTTTTTTGAGTGAAAGACCAGGCGAAAAACGACAGCATAATTTGAATATCGCCGAAAGCGGCATAAATCGACAAAAAAGTCGGTTTATGCCGCTTTCGTGCGTTTAGTGGGTTTGTCGAACGGAGAAAGCTCTCGTCGGAGAACCCCGGATAGATTAAAACAGCCCCGTTTTTCGTGGGCAAACGTTGAAAAGGAGCGGATTTTTATGACAGGTGTAAATAACACGGGACGCAAAAAAATCATGAAACCCGAACACGTCAAACCCGAACGGCTGGGTGGATGCCTTGCTTTCCGGGTACCATATCTGGAGAGCAGATGGGTTCACTTTGTTTTCCGGCTGCTGCTGAGCAGCGTTGTTGCCCTGCTGATCCTCAACGCGGTTGCCGGAAAGGTGGAACAGTGGCAGGAAACTGTCCGGCTGCAGCAGCTGAGTAATGTGCAGGCAGAGCTTGCACAGGCTTATGATCTGGAGAGTCAGGCGGCTGATTCCGGAAGTCTGACAGATCGCCGAGAGGCTTTGCAGCTGCAATATACCCTTTTAGGAGAGCTTCAGCAGCTTTCACCGGCGATGACGCAGAATAATCGTCAGCAGGATATCCAGCAGAAAATTGATGAGCTGGATGCTCAGATTGCCACAGAGTACAATCAGGCGGTTGCAGACTGGTCGAAGGTTGATAACGGTATTCAGGCGATAGAGGTGATGCAGTCATTTACACGCCTGGATGAATACGCCGGTGCGGACAGCTGGGTAAATCTCTGCCGGATGTATATCAATACCGATATCGGAAGGCAGCTGTTCTATGGCAACAGGTTGACGGCATGGGTGGAAAACTACAGGTATTGGCAGACCGTGTATCCCGGAAAGGCAGAACAGCTGCCGGTCAGCTTTGCGGCAATTCACGGCAGCTGGATGTGCCGTGAAGACCAGCTTGAACTGATGCAGCAACAGGAACTCTCTCAGGGAGAAGGCCGTGCAGGTATTCGTTGCCTGAAGGCATCAGGACAGCAGTTGATGGGTGGTATTGCCAACAGTTTTCCGATATATCCGGAAGAGATTGCTTTTGATGAGGTCGTTGAACAGGGAGGTGTCAGCAGTGTAGAATGTGATACACAGGCGCTTGAAAATGTCGACCCGGCTTCCTGCCGGTTGATTGTATCGGATGAAAGCGGAACTGTTTCAGAAGATTTGTCCGCAATCCGTGTGTTGTCAGAAAATGTGATTGTAATCGAGGAAGGAGAGTGGAAAGGAACTTATTACCGAATTCTTGACTGCGCGTAAACTGAGTTGTCACTGGCAGAGCTCAAATATTGGTTGGGGGAGATTCTGCCGGATATCTGTCTGCTCCCGGACGGTTCCCGACGGACGGGAGGTTTACAGACTTGAAAAAGGAGAGATGTTCAGAAACGAATTATAAACTTTAAGTTTCAGGAGGTGTAATCTTCAATCGCCTGGCGAACCGCATCTTCGTCAGACAATGGGATGCCGGCCAAAAGCAATTCACGGTCATATTCAGACAGCTGACTGACTGGATAGGAAAGCGAACGCTGCACAACACCATTATAATATACAGCAAGTGATTCCCCATCGATTCCCAGCATATATCCGCCTTCTGAACCTGCATCACACAACGATGCCGGTTCAGAAGGAATCGTTTCATTGTTATTTACGCCGGCTCCCAGGCTGATAACTACAGCCGCACAAATCAGTAAAATCGAAAAAACAAACAACATGACAGCCATTACCAGATGACGTGTCGGCTTGCCTGAAGATGCAGCCTGTTCCCCATCCCGGGTCGGGAGCGGAGCAGCATTTTCGGGCGGCTGCGGCGCGTTTATTTCCCGCAGGATGAGGTCTACCTCGGTTTCCTGATGGGGTTTTTCCAGCATACGCAAAAGTGCGTCTGTTTCTTTTTGAAATCCTTCCCGACGGGCACATTCCAGAATATCCTGCCTGAGCTGTCCAAGATCCGGATTGCCAGTCTGCCCGGATGAGCTGATCGTTTTTTGCATGATAACCGACTCCTTTTTGTTTATCTGCCGTTAGTGTTGACATAATAAAAATAAATATTCATTCGCATGTCAATATCCGTTTGTGTTGGGACAAAACAAAAACTCATTCAGATTTCGGTTACGATTCGTTTTCATTTAGGGGTTACAATTTATGACTCGGTGTGCTATAATAAGGTTTAAGTATACGGTTCTGTTGAACGGTATTCAGCGGTCTCGGCACAGAATAGTGTCACATGGCAGTATCAGTACTGTCATGCGGTTATCAGAACCCGTTGCCATCATCCGGTATCCCGGTTTGTTGGCAGTCCCCGAGCATAAAGGAGGCCATCTACTTGGCAAGGAAAAGCAAACAAAGGAATAAGGTCGAACGAGGTACCTCAATTGGCGTTCGTGTTGTCGGTCGTACCGTCGGCATTGCTGTCAAGACACTGGTCACGTTGTTTTTGATTGGTGTTATTACCGGATGTATCGTCATTAC
>DVLW01000064.1 GCA_018715285.1 Candidatus Faecivivens stercoripullorum
TGGCAAGTCTGGATACGATAAAATCCCACTTTTCCCAAAACTTTTTCAATTCCTCGCGTCCAGCCTCGTTCAAAGAAAAGAACTTGCGCGGCGGACCAAGTTTTGAAGGCTTTTTTTCAATATTTACAAGGTTATTCTTTTCGAGACGAATCAAAATAGTATATACGGTTCCTTCAACTACATCCGTAAATCCCATCTCATTCAACTGCCGTGTAATTTCATAACCATAAGTTTCTTTATGGCTGATAATTTCCAGTACACATCCTTCAAGGACACCTTTAAGCATTTCTGTCAGGTTTTCCAAAACAATATGACCTCCAAGATTTACATCAAGCGTACATTGTATCACTTAGTACCGCTATATTGTATCACGCAGTAGCCGACTTATCAACCAACTTTTTTTAGATAGCAAAATTTACCTTCCATCGTTAATAGCATAACAGCCCGTCTTCAGCTTTCACTGAGAACGGGCTGTTTACAATTACATATATTCAGGCTGCACGTCTGTCCCGACTCCACATCCATCCAAAGTAAAGGACACAAATGACAATCGATACCAGCGAAGCAGCCGGTGCCGCAATTCCCATCGGCGTCAGGCTTCCGGTCGTAATCCGGCTCATCAGCCAGGTCACCGGGATTCTCACCGCAAAGGTTGCCACCATCGAATGGGCAAAGCAGATAATCGACCGTCCGCGCGCATTCAAATAAGCATTCATGCAGAATACAAAGCTGACCAGCACACAGTCAACCGAATAGCTGCGGACATATTCCGCGCCCGACTGGATAACTGCCGGGTCATTGGTAAATATTCCGACCAGCAGGCCCGGAACCAGCTGGCTGAGCAGGCAAATCACACCGCCGCAGATCAGAGAAAATATAATTCCCCATTTCATCGAACTGCGGGCGCGGTCATCCCTGCCAGCACCGATATTCTGAGCTGCCATCGTCGCAACTGCCGATGAAAAAGCACCCGGTACCAGAAAGGCAAATCCCATCAGTTTTTCCACAACCCCAACCGCTGCCGATGCAATAACACCCAGCGTATTGATAATTGCCGAAATCGCCAGAAATGATACATTAACCAGTACATCCTGCAAAGCAAGCGGAACACCGACCTGCAATATCGCGGTCAGTTCCTTTTTCCGAGGCGAAAAATCTGTCCGGTGCATTGATATCTTGAATCCACCCCGAAGCATATGCACCAGTGCACATATAAACGATACCGCCTGAGCGGCTACGGTTGCCACTGCCGCACCGGCAGCACCCAGTCCAAAATATCCTGTCAACAGAAAATCCAACACAATATTGACTACACAGGCAATCGATATGAAAATAACCGGCGTCCTTGAATCTCCCAGTCCACGATAAATACTGCTGACAGCGTTATAGCCGACAATAAAAGGCAAACCTGCGCAGCAGATAAAAACATACTGCCTTGCATACTCTACCGCCTCGACCGGCGTCATCATGACTGCTACCATCCCATTGGTTCCCAGCAGCATTACCGGTGTCAGACATACCGCTATTAAGGTAAACAGAAACGTCAGATTTCCAACCGCCCGTGCCACACCCGGCTGATTATTTTCTCCGATTCTCCGTCCAATCAACACCGTTCCGCCCATTGCAATTCCCTGCACCAATGCCGTCACCGTCATCATCAGCTGGGAACCGATTGAAACCGCCGAAACTGCCGCTGAATCAGCATACTGGCCGACGACAAACAGGTCAACCGCTCCGTAAACTGCCTGCAAAAAACTTGCCGCCATAAAGGGCAGCGCAAACTGCAAAAGTGCCGGAGCAATCCGGCCTGTTGTCAGTCTGTTTTCTTTTGCTGTCATGAAATAAATCCATCCTTTCCTCAACACATTTTCTCGCCGCATCCAAAAAAGCCGGATAAGATAACGGGACTCTCACCCGCCATCTTATCCGGCTTTGCCATATCCGTTATCTATAAAAAAACGTATGGATGCCTCCGATGAACAGCTTCATTTTAGCAAAATCTGACGTCATTGTCAAGTATTCGCATTTCTCTCAGCACTGCCAGATCTTCCGGCGTATTGACATTAAAATGCACATTTTCAAACTCTGTTCCGGCAAGCGGCACCACCTGAACCGGTACCCGCTCCAACAGTCCCATCAGCCGCCGCTGCCCATTTTGCAGCATTTGACCGATCACTGACAGAACATCCCGATGATATACTGCGCCAAGCGGCTGAAGCCGTCCGTCCGGTGTCTGGCTGATGGTTACGCCATCTCCCGCACGCTGAATCATAAACCGGACAAAATTATCGGTCAGAAGCGGTGTATCACACGCAGCGACAAACAGCCCGCTGCATTTAGTACAGGACAGTCCGGCGTAAATTCCACCGAGCGGCCCGCATCCGGCAAATTCCTCGTAAACAGTGGTAAACCGACTCTCACCATTTCCGGCATACAGTTTCTCAGGCAGGAAATCGAGCACGTCTTCGACACGGCACAAAAAACTCTTTCCGTTAAGGTTCAGACTGCCTTTATCGATACCGCCCATCCGGCTTCCCTTTCCGCCGCCTAAAATCAGCCCACCGCAATTCTCAATCTGCATCCTCTGTCCTTTCAATCTCAACCAGTACCGAATGCTGGGTATTGCCATGGGAAAGCGGTGTCGAATGACTGGATGTCAGGACATTGATTGAACCGCCGCGATCACGGCCTTTTTTGTCCGGTGCATACCATGCACCCTGTGAGATTGCTGCTGCACCCCGGACAATCCGGTTGGTAATCTTCACCGGCAGCAATGTTTCTCCGCGGTCATTGAATACCCGAACCGTCATTCCATCCTGCAATCCACGTGTTTTCGCATCCTCCGGGTGCATCCATACGCACTGCGGGTCAAGGGGAATCAATGCCGGATTTTTGTCGTGTACCGAATGGCAGCGGCGCTTGGTATGCCAGCCAATCAGCTGAAGTGGATAACGTGTGCGTGCCGGGTCGGCAATGCCTTCCCGACCGGCAAGATAGTTTGGAGGCGGCGAGACATACTCGGAAAAGGTTCCTTCATAGATTTCCCGGGAAAAGATTTCAATCCGTCCGCTTCCAGTCGGGAATGGATGGGTATCCGGGTCAGCAGCTTCCTTTTCAAAAGCAACATAAGGCGGCAGTGAATGATAGCGGTAAACACCATTTGGCTTGGCTTCATCATAGGGCGGCAGTTCCGGTTCTTTTTCGCGCAAATCATCATAAATTGCCCGTAGCCACTCATCCGTTGTTCTGCCAAGGGAAAACTGCTGATACAGTCCCAGTTTTCTGGCGACCTCACACAGCCAGTCGTATTCAAACCGACTCTCTCCGACCGGCTTACAGACCGGATTGATAAACCCGATAAAATCGCCCACCATCCATGGCGTAACCAGATTATCCCCTTCAAAAAGGCTGGTTCCAGGCAGAAGAATATCGGCGAATTTTGCACTTGCCGTCATAAACAGGTCACTGACAACGATAAATTCAACCTTGCTTTCATCCTGCAAGATTTTTGCCGTTTCATTGATATCCCCATGCTGGTTAATCAGGGCGTTTCCTCCAAGATTCAGTATCATCTTGATCGAACCCGGCAGGTGAACCTCCGGACTTCGTTTTCCATCATAGGTCACACCATCCAGCCCGGTCAGCTGTTCACCGCAATCGGCCGCCTTACTCCAGCAAAAGACCGGTATCTGATACCGGCATGGATTTTCCACCCGCGGCAGATGCGGCTGATGATGCCGCTCAAGATATCCCGGGCCTCCTGCCCAGCCGCCGCTCACGCCGACATTTCCAGTCAGCGCCGCAAGCATGATTCCGCCGCGTGTGACCTGTTCACCGTTTTCCTGCCGCTGAGGCCCGTACCCCTGAATCAGTGCGGCAGGACGTGCAGTCGCATACTGTTCGGCAAGCCAGATAATCGTTTCTTCAGGTATGCCGGAAATAGCAGACGCCCATGATGGTGTTTTTGCAATACCATCCCGTGTACCCAACAGATAATCAAAATAACACAAGTCCGGGTCAATTCCCTGCGGCATATGCTCCCGGTCAAATCCAATCGTGCACCGACTGACAAAATCCCGGTCATACAAATCATGGGTATAAATCCAGTATGCCATTCCATCTGACAATGCGGCATCCGTTCCGGGACGAATGCCAATCCACTGTGCATCCAGTTTCAGAGCGGTATCATTCTTTCGCGGGTCGATAACAATAATCGGAATACCCTTTTCTTTGGCCTTTTTGAGCCAGAACATCTGCCCGTCAAATACCGTTTCTGCCGGGTTGTGTCCCCAGAGGATAATCAGTCTGGAATCCAGAAGAGTATCATAACTGGAACCGGTCATATTGGTACCGTACATATACGGGGTCACATACGAAACACAGGCGGTCGAATAGGAATTATAGTAATCCAGAAATCCACCGTCCAGTGCCAACAGTCTTTTTGCCAGTCCCGGCCCACGGAAGACCGCCGCTGAACCGGTCGCATAATGGACATACCGGGATGCAGGACCATACTTGTCACGAATCCGAATCCATTCGGAAGCAATTTTGTCCACCGCTTCTTCCCAGCTGATGGGGACAAATCTACCTTCCCCACGCTTTCCGACCCGCTTCATTGGTGTAGTCAGGCGGTCACGGAAAAAAGTCTTATGATAATGTATCCCACGCGCACAGGCTGTCAGCGGCTGCTGCGTCGAATCGGAACAGGCCGGCTCGGTGGAAATCCGACTGATCCCACCGTTCTGCATATGCAGGTGCAGGAGACATCTGCCGCCGCAGTTGCCCATTCCCATGGTATGAATAATCTTTTCTTCTGCCATTAAAATATCCTCTGTTTATCTGATAAAATTCTCCACGAAACGAAAACGTTCACATTTTTCCGGCCGATTCTGCCAGTGCCGCAGCAATCGCTTCACGAATCCGCGTCATATCAATCGGCTTGGCAATATGTCCGTTCATTCCGGCCTCCTTTGCGGCGATAACATCGTCTGCAAATGCATTGGCGGTCATCGCCAGTATCGGAATCGTCTTTGCCTGCGGATGATTCAGCTGGCGAATTGCACGGGCAGCTGCATATCCATCCATTACCGGCATCTGGATATCCATCAAAATCAAATCAAAGCTGTCGGGTGGAGTGTTACAGAAACATTCGACCGCCAACTGCCCATTTTCGACAGCAGTCACCTGTGCACCTTCCATCTCCAAAAGTTCCGCCGCAATCTCCATATTCAGAAGATTATCTTCTGCAAGAAGCAGCCGCAGTCCATCCAGAGAAAACTCCGGAACAACCTGTTCTGATTCATGCTCCTCGCTCCCGGCAAATTCACACGGCAATACCACCGTAAAAGTGGAACCTTCTCCCTGTACGCTCTGAACGTCGATTCTGCCGCCCATCAGCTGGACAATATTATGGGTAATCGCCATTCCCAGTCCAACGCCTGAGACCTTACCGGTCATCGTGGTATCTTCCCGTTCAAACGGAAGGAATATCCTGCTAAGAAATTCCTTAGACATCCCGATTCCGGTATCAGATACCGTGAATCGATACATTCCCCATCCCGGTTTATCGCTGTGCATCTCTTCCAAAGATAGCCGGATACTGCCGCCAGCAGGCGTATATTTTACCGCGTTGGAAAGCAGATTGTTGAGAATCTGGTCCAAACGTCTGGCATCCGTCAGGACATGCGGGTGCTCCAGCACCGGCGGCTGCAGCGTCAGAGTCAACTGTCCGGCCTGCGCCTGCATACTGAAAAAGCCAACAGCACTTTCCATATGCTGCATCAGATCTGTATCAGAAAATACAAGTTCCATTTTACCCTGATCGATCTTGGCAGTATCCAGTACCTCATTAATCAGATGCAGCAGCTGTCGGGATGCAGCCGTCACCTTGTCCAGACACTGACTGACTTTTTCCGGGTCCTGAAGACTGCGCCGCGCCAGATCAGTAAAGCCGATCACTGCATTCATCGGCGTGCGCATATCGTGGCTCATCCGGGAAAGAAAATCATTCTTCGCCTGTGCCGCATTGTGTGCACTGGTAAGCGAATCACGCAGCGCTTGACTCTTTTCCAGTTCGGCAATTTTAGCGGTATGAATCATACGGAATGCCAGAATGATTACCGGTGCCTCCTGAATGCCCGGAACGACAAAAGCCTCGGCGCTGACCCATCGTGGCCCATCAGGACAATTGCGCTGATACTCCATATAGCACCGGTCGCGTTCTCCACGCGCCAGACATAACAACTGCTGTATTCCGAATTCTTCACCCAGCTGTTCAGCGACTTCCTGATGATGTACCGTTTTCTGTATCCGCCTCAAAAAGCGGATATAACTCTGCTGATTTTTCCATTCTTTCCCATCTTCCAGCTCCTGTTTAAGCACCTCACAGGTATCCCGTGCAGCGTTGACCATGACGACACAATAATAGGTCTGCCCCAATGCTTCAAAGCAGTTTACACTCTTCTGGGAATGCAGGGAACGGCGATAGTTCTGAATACTCAAAAATATGACCACTGCCATAAAGATACCGATCAGCACAATCTGTATATAAAAGAGTATCGTAGCATTTCTGGTGATTACCGCCTGTGGTATCGTGACAATAAACGTCCAGCCACTTGCATCTATCACATAATAATCCTGATAGATGTCCCTCTCTCCTTCACGCAAAACCCGTCCGCGTGTCCCATCAAATCCGGAAATCATCTCAAGA
>DVLW01000065.1 GCA_018715285.1 Candidatus Faecivivens stercoripullorum
ATAGTTGGCTTCCATCTGGTTGGCCGTTTCCTCATCAATCGGCATATCCGCAATGAAGAACGAACGGGAATCAAAATAATATCCCTTGTTCCACAGCTGTCCCATCTCACTGCACAGTGCGCACAGCGAACCGGAAAAAGGCCAGAGACTGTCGGAATATTCCGCCTTGATCGGCTTTTCGGTATTGCTGGTGGGAGAATTGCCATCTTCGGTCGAACTGCCAAACATTTCAGCACCAACGGTAGGCACTACCTGATAGATTACCTGGTTATCATAAAAACCATCCTCTACCAGATCTTTGAAGTTCTGTACAACAGTCGGAACCTCATCGGTATACAGAACCGCAGTGATCGTTCCCAGGCTGGTCTCAAAGATTGCAATATCGTCTCCCTCCTGAGGAGCAAGAAGCTGAACGGAATAATCAATATTTTCCGGGTCAATACTGTTGCCGCAGCTTGTCATCATACATACGGCGGTCAGACCAGACGCAGCTGCCGCAGCAAATTTGCGCAGTTTACTCATATTTACATTCCTTTCTAAAAGACAGGGGCACCGGTTTCGTGTCCGCAAAGTTAATACATAGTATAGCGCAATTGTTGTATAATTTCAAGCTGGTTTTGTAAATTTAATAATTAGCAGGCCGAATTGGACACATTTTCATACCATTACGGAGAAAAATACTTCTTTTTCAGCTGATGCAGACGCCGCAAAGACTCTGCGCCTTTCTTTCCCAGCCTTCCGGTAACCGACAGCACCAAGGCATCCAATAACGCCGCTGGTGCAGTCATGGAATGGTATTCCCTTTCACCGCCGCGATAGGCAAACAGTGTGATATCTGCCTGTTCCTCATCCGGAAGACAGGTGCGTCCGACAAAGGACAGGGTCTGGTAGCCGGCATAACGGCTCTGTTCCAGAAGAATCTGGCCTTCCCGTGAGAGCTTTGAAAAACTGAACATCACCACAAGATCACCCTTACCTGCCTGAGCGACCCCTTCCAGAAGTTCAGAACCACCCGATGGAAGCAGCAATACCTCTATTCCAAGGCGGCGCAGCCGGAAACAAAACATCTGTGCCAGAGAGGCAGAGGCATTTTTCCCATGAATAAATACCCTTCTGGCGCTGACCAGCGCTTCAACAGCCCGCTCAAAATCCACGCTGCTCAGCTGTTCTGCTGTCTTTTGCAGATAGAGCTGCTGACGTTCCAGCCAGCTTTCAGGCGAAAAGACGTCATCTTCCGAAAGTGTCGTTGCCATTTTTGCAACCGGACCGGATGCCTGTTCCATAACCATTCCCTTGAGTGTTTTGAAGTCACGGCAACCGGCGTGACGTGCAAAACGTGAGACAGTAGCATCTGAGATATTCAGCTGCCGTGCAAGCTGTCCGATTGACAGGAAAAGAAAAGTATCGGTATTGGTATTGATATAATCGAGAATTTTCTGTTCGGCACGGGTCAATTCCCTGACGGATACAGGCAGATGCAAATCCATAAATTCAAACCTCTTTCTACTCGAAAAGAGGGAATCCTCCAAACAGGACTTCCCTCTCCATAATACTGATGATAAACGCTTCTGTTGATAACAGCGCGCTTTTTATAATAAAACGGCAGCAATCATACTGCTGCGTCTGTTGTCAGGATGGAAACGTAATCTCCGCCCAGTGCATGAATTTCCTTGAGCGACCGCTTGAGAATCCCGGCAGTACGGACCTGGAATGCTGCACTTTCAGCCAGGTGAATCTGGTATCGTCCGGCCTGCATCTCCTCCAGCAGTTGTGCAGCCGAGAAGCAGTCCTTTTCAAACACGGTAGTGACACATCCATACTGCACCGCCTGATGGGTATCACTTCCAGATACAACCGGAATTCCAAGTTTCTGTCCCAGCGTATAGGTCAGAGCCTCTGTCCGGAACCGATCAAGCGCAAGATCCTTGCCATTCAGGTCAAGGAAGGACAGCCTGCGAAGCTGCTGCTCTGGCTGCTCAGGAACATGACCACCGGCGCGGTATGGATGTCCGCATCCGACCATTACCGGATATTCGTCAAACAAATCCATCAGTTTTTCAAATGGAAGAAAATTTTCCTTTGCCTTATGCGGTTCCAGCCGGCGATTGAGTTCCAAAATAGCCTCCAACGGACCTACCGACAGGATATGTCCGCCTTCTGCCACATCCGTTTCCATGCCCGGAAATACCCGCAGGCCATTTTCCAGTTGCAATGTTTCTCCAGCCGGGCGGCTTACCGATGACAGATACCGATAAAGTTCCTCAAACTGAAGGGTATTGAAATGTTCCGTCAGGCAAAGAGCATCCAAACCGGCCCGTCTGGCCTCACCAAAGAGCCAGTCGGTATAGGCAGTCGAAAAGGGCAGCTTTTTAGCCAGCTTCCCATGGGTATGAAAATCAAGTCGCAAGTGAAAAACCTTCTTTCAATCAGAGCAAAGTAGATACTAAAACCGATACGGCAACACACAGCGCGGAAATTGCCAGAAACATCAGATCATTGCTGGTTACCTTCAATGCAGCCAGCCGGATTTTTTTTACTGATTTATTGACCGCCGCATACCGGTATCCGCGCAGTTCCAGCGCT
>DVLW01000066.1 GCA_018715285.1 Candidatus Faecivivens stercoripullorum
TAAAACTTTAATTAAGGTTGGCGGAAAAGGTACAAGTGAGGAACATTTTGTCTCTGTCATATACGAAATCAGGATTGAGCCAATAGATGATTAGTGGCTTTCTGATTTCTCTTTCAACAGTTAGCGTCCGGGGACGATGTCTCCGGACGCTTTTTTGTGCTTGCAGGGAAGATAGCATTTTTGCCTTTTTCCGGTCAAATCGGGTGGCTTTTTTTGGCTTGACAAAAGGAGTGCAAACCGGTATAATTTAATTTGTATCTATATGCGAACGGGCAGGATTTGTCCGTATTTTCGGGTATTTTTGGCCCGTGGAAAGGAATGCAAACGATATGAAAAACGCAAGAGAAATCGTTCTGACCTCCGAAGGTCTTCAGAAACTCCAGGACGAACTGGATAATTTAAAACTTGTCAAACGTAAAGAAATTTCTGAACAGCTGAAAATTGCCCGTTCTTTTGGTGACTTGTCCGAGAACAGCGAATACGATGAGGCGAAAAACGCGCAGGCAATGAACGAGGCCCGCATCCTTGAACTGGAAATGACCATCAAGAATGCCCGTGTCATCGAAGCCAGCGAAATGACCAATGAAAAGGTCCATATGGGTTCCAAGGTCCGTGTTTTCAACTCGCTGTTTGGTGAGGAACAGATCTATACCATCGTCGGTTCTGCCGAGGTTGAACCGCTGGAACTGAAGGTTTCGGATGAATCCCCGATTGGTAAAGCACTTTCCGGTGCCAAGGTCGGCGATGTTGTGGAAGTCAATACTCCCGCAGGCAAGGTCTTTACCCTTGAGATTCTTGAAATCAACATCTGAGTAAGTACGAAAGGAATTGAAAATAGATGAGTGAAGAGCTGAGAGAACAGCCGGAAACCGCAGCTGAAGCTGCACAAGCAGAAAAGGAATTTTCGGAGCATGCGCGTGTACGTCGTGAAAAACTGGCGGCTTTGCAGGAAGCTGGGGCTGACCCCTATGCAATCACCAGTTATGATGTGACTGCTCATTGTGCTGAAATCCGTACCAATTTCGATGAGATGGAAGGCAAAACGGTTCGCATTGCCGGCCGTATGATGTCCAAACGAGTAATGGGCAAGGCTTCTTTCTGCGACGTCCGCGATGGCAGCGACCGTATGCAGGTCTATGTCAAACGGGATGATATCGGCACTGAAGAATACCAGGGATTCAAAAAATGGGACCTGGGCGATATCGTCGGCGTGGAAGGTATGGTATTCCGTACACAGAAAGGCGAAATCTCCATCCATGCACACAGCATCCAGCTGCTTTCCAAATCCCTTCTCCCACTTCCTGAAAAATTCCATGGCCTGAAAGACCAGGAGACCCGTTACCGTCAGCGTTATGTTGACCTGATCGTCAATCCTGAGGTCAAGGAAACTTTTGTCCGCCGTAGCTTGATTATGCGGGAACTGCGTGCATTCCTGGATGGCCGCGGATTTTTGGAGGTCGACACTCCGATTCTGACTCCGTTTGAGATCGGTGCGTCTGCCCGTCCGTTTACTACCCATCATAATACGCTGGACATGGATATGGTTCTGCGTATCGAAACCGAGCTGTATCTGAAGAGATTGATTGTTGGCGGTTTTGAGCGGGTTTATGAGGTCGGCCGTATCTTCCGTAATGAAGGCATGGACCCCAAACATAACCCTGAGTTTACCACTGTCGAGCTGTATCAGGCTTATACCGATTTCCATGGTATGATGGATCTGGTTGAGGATATGATGAAGACCGTTGCGCAGAATGTCTGCGGAACACTGGTTGTTCCTTATCAGGGCCATCAGATTGACCTTGGTCACTGGGAGCGCCTGACGATGGTCGAGGCAGTCAAGAAGTATTCCGGTGTTGATTATTATGACTGGAAGACGGATGAAGACGCAATCGCTGCTGCAAAAGAACATCATGTCGAACTGCCTGAGGTCCCGACCAAGGGTGCAATTCTGGCTGAGTTCTTTGATGCATTCGTCGAGGATAAGCTGATTCAGCCGACCTTTATCTACGATTATCCCGTAGAGATTAGCCCCTTGGCTAAGCGCAAACCTTCTGACCCTGCCTTTACCGAGCGGTTTGAGTATTTCATCAATGCGACCGAGTTTGGTAATGCATTCAGTGAGCTGAACGACCCGATTGACCAGAAAGCACGTTTCGAGCATCAGGTTGAACAGCGCCGTGCACTTGACCCTGAGACTCGTGCGCAGGTCGATTACGACTATGTTACTGCACTGGAATATGGTATGCCTCCTACAGGTGGTCTGGGCTTCGGCGTTGACCGTCTGGTTATGCTGCTGACCGATTCCGCTTCTATCCGCGACGTTCTGCTCTTCCCGACCATGAAGCCGCTGGATAAATAAAAATTATATGAATCAGAAAATGGACAATCCCATAAACGGGATTGTCCATTTTTGACATCAGCATTTATAGATTTGTATTAAGAGGTGGAAAATGAAACATCAGTGTAAAATTACAGTACTGGAAACAAAGGTCTTTACCGATTATCAGGAAGAATATCTGGCCAATCCCAAATCAGGTCCGTGCCCATTTTTCAAAAAGGGAGATACGTTTCTTCTGGATCGGACTCCGCAAAAGGATGATTTTTATCATTTGATGAATGGAAAGTTTTGCGGCGAGGCGTGGGATGCTGTCAGCAGATATGTTTATACTGCTTTGCAGGGTGGTTCGATTATGCACGGCTGGACGAAGGATGAACGTATGATGATTGCCTGCTGTAATGATGGAACAAGGCCGGTTATTTTTAAGATAGAAAGAATCGATATTCCTGAAAATAAGGATGAAGAAGAGTGGCTGGCTAAACAGAACTTTACCAATACAGCAGAAAATTCGTATACAGGATAATCCTTTTTGTATCTGCAAACAGGTTCAAGAGCCCTGAGAGATGCACTTCTCAGGGCTCTTTTTATTGGCGCTTTAGCATATAAAAACCCCCAGTTGAACTGGGGGAATAAAACAGCTTTAGCAAATAACCTCCTTGAAGTATAATAGTAGTGGTTTGGCGACCGCATTACTAAAAATTCAAGGAGGTTATTAACATGAAAAATGAAGTCAAGACGTTATCCCATTCTACTTATCGATGCGAGTATCATATAGTATTTGCTCCCAAATATCGTAGAAGAGTCATATATGGACAATTGAAAGCAGATATAGGGAGAATCCTCAGACAATTATGTGAAGCAAAAAAAGTAGAAATAATCGAGGCAGAAGCATGTAAAGATCACATTCATCTACTCGTAAGTATACCGCCTTATATGAGTATAGCACAGTTTGTAGGATATCTCAAGGGAAAAAGTACGTTGATGATATTTGACAGACACGCAAATCTGAAATATAAATATGGGAGCAGAAACTTTTGGTGCAGAGGATACTATGTAGATACAGTTGGCAAAAATGAGACAAAAATACGAGAGTATATCAGAAACCAATTGCAAGAAGATTATACACAAGATCAAATGACACTGAAAGAGTACATTGACCCGTTTACGGGTAAAAAGAATAATAAGGCATAAAAACAGGCCGCTTTAGCGGCGGCCTGGAATAGTAATGCGGTGTCAAACCTTCAATGCCCCTTTAGGGGTTGAGCCTGCATTAGCCCCTTGAAGGGGCAGCCCAAACCACTGGTTTACCAGTGGTTTTGATTTTCACAGATTATGTTGAATGGAGGATTTTGTATATGCAGAAAACACAGACCAGGACAAAAACCAATAAGGGTCTGTCCCAAATTTTGTGTAAAGTCGAAAATGTGTTGTAAAATAGAAAAAATATTTTTGGGCGGCAGCGAGTTTATTCGCTGCTGCCGTATTTACATCTTAACGCCGGTGGGGATGGATGTCAAGGG
>DVLW01000067.1 GCA_018715285.1 Candidatus Faecivivens stercoripullorum
TTGCAGCGAAAAACTTGCCTCATCCCTGTCCATCCAAAGCAGATAGACATTGCTGACCTGATTGTCCCAGAAATCCTGACCATGGAACACGCCCTTATATGAAAACCGCCGCTGTCCGCATAGATGCAGCTGTTCAGGGGCTGCATCAACGCCCAATTCCTCTTTCAGTTCCCGCAGTGCCGACGGGATAAAATCCACGCCTGCCGGAATGTGTCCGGCACTAGAAATATCATAACACCCAGGATAAGAATCTTTCTGATCGCTTCGTTTCTGCAAAAGTACCTGCAATCTTCCATCCTTTATCCGGGCAATCCAGACATGGGAAGTGCGGTGCCGTATTCCAAGTGTATGTGCTTTTTTCCGTTCTACTGTTTCTCCAGTCGGAGCGCCTTCTTCATCTACAATATCCAGTATCTCCATTATGACCAATCCTTTCCTATGATACTACAAGTAAAAAGGTGCCCGCCGGAAATCATTCCGATCGGACACCTTTATCATCCAGCTGAAGTTACATCGACAGCGAAATTGCCGCAAAACAGATAATTGCCTGAATAATCGCGAATCGATAGACCGTCTGCGGGTCCGACCAGCCCATATTTTTTCTTGCATGGTCATGCAGCGGTGTACGGGTATTTTTCAGGATGGAAATCTTCAAAAACCGCTTGAGAGAAATCTTTACCAGCCCAAGGCCGCCATCCAAAATCATTACCAGTCCCAGCAGCAGATAAATTAGCGGATTGCCGCTCTTCATTGCCGCAAACGCGATAAATAATCCCATTGCTCTTGATCCCGCATCGCCCATCATCAGCACGCTGGGAGAAGCGTTAAACCACTGGTAAGCCAGGATAACCGCAATCATAATCCCGCAAAGGAAGGAGAAGGACTTATCGGTCGACAGGCACAAAATCGCAAAAGAACCCATCGTAATCATCGACAGTGTTCCGCTCAGCCCGTCCACACCGTCGGTGCAGTTGGTCACATTGATCGAGCCCCAGATCAGCACGACGCCTAGAATGATGTACAGCCATCTGGGTAATTCCACAATGATATCGGTAAAAGGAATCGCAATAGCAGAGCCATTGAAGTTGACATAAGTAAATGCACCGGCAAGTGCGATAATCAGGTCGATCAGACCTTTTTTATACTCATTCCACGGCTTTTCGGCCGCGTCATCCAGATAACCCGACAGCATTCCGGCAACGACCAGCAGAATATAAATCAGGGTTTCCGCCGTAAACGGAACGAATAAAAGGCCGGCAATGGTAAACGCCCCGACAAAAATCAGTCCGGCACCCCGCGGCTTTCCTCTGGAAAGCTCACCATTTACCGCAAACTTCCGTCCGCCGTCACGCGGCAGACTGTTCTGACCAAAACGGATACCAAAAAAGGACAGTGCAAAAGCGGTCAGCACTCCCAAAAACAGAAGCGGACTGGATAGTCCGAAAACTGTGGACAACATTGTCTTTCGTCCTCCAATATTTTATTTTCCGGGCTGAAAAAGGTCTTGTCCTTCTTATCATATGTAAAGAAACTACCCGGTATTAATTAGTTTCAGTATAACACATTTTTCCTTCTCGGTAAAGTTTTTTTGCACTTTTCCACGTCTATCCATCCAAATGCGGCAAAACCTTTTCTTTCGCAGTTTAATCTGATATAATATAAAAAGCGCATCGATTGATGAGAGGGGAGTCAAAACGTGTACCAAAATTTTCTGGTGAGCATGAATGCCGTATTGCCGCTGATTATCTGCATGGCAGCAGGATATATCTTTCGGGTGGCCAAGCTGGTAAGTGAGGATTTTTGCCGGAAATGCAATACTTTTTGTTTTAAAACATTTCTGCCGCTGATGATCTTCATGAATGTCTATAACTCTGATCTGGAAAGTGCCATCCAGCCGGGAGTATTCCTTTTTGCGGTCATCGCGACGCTGGCAATATTTTTTGCCGCTTTTTTGCTGATACCATTGATTGTACGCAAAGGTTCGACCGATCGTGATGGAACACCGATTACCGCCGCCAGCAGACAGGCTGTTCTGATTCAGTCGATTTTCCGTTCCAACTTTGTCATCTTCGGGTATCAGGTTGTTGCAAACGTGTACGGCAGTGAACGGGCAGCGGTTGCGTCGGTATTGGCGGCGATTGTAGTTCCGCTATTTAATATACTTGCAGTATTTACATTAGAGTATTTTACAAATAGTAAAAAAGGATTTTCTTCTGTCCTGCGCGGCATTGCCAAAAACCCGCTCATCTGGGGTGCGATACTCGCATTTATCTTTAAATTTTCCAGTATTGTCTTTCCGCAGCCGCTGTATACCGGTCTGTCCAATATGGCGTCGATTGCGACACCGCTTGCACTGGTGGTATTGGGTGGAACCTTTCACTTTGACTCGCTTGGAAAAAATGCCGGTGCTATTGCGCTGGGTGTGCTGGGAAAAATCGTCATTGCACCGATTATTATGGTGCCGCTTGCCGTACTGCTGGGGTTCAGGGATGCAAATCTATTGTCGCTGATGATTGTATTTGCATCACCGACCGCCGTCAACTCCTATACCATGGCCGCTGCCTACAACCATGACCCGGAACTTGCCGGTCAGCTGGTGGTTATGACCAGTATCTTCTCGATGCTGTCGGTGTTTGGATGGATTTTTATTCTGCAAACAATGGGATTTATTGCTGTTTGAGTTGCAAAACCACGCAAAAAGTGGTATAATATTCCAAACAGAAAACAGGAAACGAGACGGGGAGCTTCCGCACGGAGGCTGAGAGGGAACGCAGTGCCGTTCCGACCCGAAACCTGATTTGGGTAATGCCAACGTAGGGATTTTCTAACAGAATAACGGGGATTTTAGCTGATCCTTTTTGATTCTTTCCGGGAAATGCCTGCCCATTTGCGGCACGTTTCCCGGTTTTTGTATTTTATCAAAAAGGAGTCATCCGTATGAAAACATCCCTCAATCTCCGCAAGCTCTGCCTTGCAGCCGTCCTGACCGCCGTTTGTGTGGCCACATCCACCTTTTCCATTCCGGTGGGTGCTTCCCGTTGCTTTCCTATCCAGCATTTGTGCAACATTCTGGCCGGTGTATTCCTCGGACCATGGTACAGCGTCGCAATGGCCTTCTGTGCCAGTCTGCTCCGTAACCTGATGGGAACCGGTACACTGCTTGCTTTCCCGGGAAGTATGGCAGGCGCACTGCTGGGCGGAATACTCTACCAGTATTGCGGACGTAAACTGGTACTGGCTTACCTCGGAGAACTGGTGGGAACCAGTATTCTGGGCGGCGTACTCGCATGGCCGCTCGCAGTTTTTGTCCTCGGCAAAGAAGCTGCTATTTTTGCCTATGTTTTCCCGTTCTTTGTCAGCTGTGCAGGCGGAACAATTATTGCTGTTTTTCTGGTCGGCGCACTCAAAAAGACCGGCGCACTGGATAGAGTACTGAGTCCTGCTGTAAAGAAACTATAATCTAATAACAGAAAATATCCGGCGTCTGAACTCAGGCGCCGGATATTTTTATAAGCTATTCAGTTTAAGTCAAGTCCGCAGATTATTTGAAGTACTCAACACCGCTCTTGAAGATCAGCTGATCTTTCTGACCATCGATGTTCTTTGCAAGGTCAGTGCCGATGACACGTTCACTGTGGCCCATCTTGCCCAGTACACGGCCGTCAGGAGAGGTAATACCCTCAATTGCCATGACCGAAGCGTTGGGGTTGAAGTGGATATCATAGGTGGGATTGCCTTCCAGATCGACATACTGGGTTGCAATCTGACCATTTGCTGCCATCTGTGCAACCAGTTCAGGGGTTGCAATGAAGCGGCCTTCACCATGAGAGATCGGAATCATATGGTAATCACCGACCGAGGTGTTATACAGCCAGGGCGACTTGTTGGAAGCAATGCGGGTACGAACCATCATCGACTGGTGGCGGCCAATCGAGTTAAAGGTCAGAGTCGGAGAGTTGTCTTCCATCTCAACAATCTCGCCAAACGGTACCAGACCCAGTTTGACCAGTGCCTGGAAGCCGTTGCAGATACCCAGCATCAGACCATCACGCTGTTTGAGCAGGGTATGTACGCCGTCTTTAATGCGCGGGTTGCGGAAGAAAGCGGTAATGAACTTGCCGCTGCCGTCCGGTTCGTCACCGCCGGAGAAACCGCCGGGGATCATAACGATCTGGCTTTCTGCGAGCCGGCGAGCAAACTCGTTGACCGACTCTTCGATATCGGAACCATTCAGGTTGCGGATAACAAAGACATCTGCCTGTGCACCGGCTTTTTCAAAAGCACGGGCGGTATCATATTCGCAGTTGGTGCCCGGGAATACCGGAATCAGGACGCGAGGACGTGCAACCTTGATTGCAGGAGACAGTTTGGTTTCATTGGTATAGCTGAAGGTTTCGGGTTTTCCTTCCGGAACAGGTGCAAGGGTATGATAAACCTTTTCGAGTTTTTCTTCGTAAGAAGTCTGGAGTGCATCCAGTGCAATCTTTTCGCCGCTGTACAGGGTGACAACCGGTTCCAGATGGGTCATACCGATAACAGGCATATCCTCTGCATCTGCTTCACTGGCAAGTTCGAGTACAAAGCCGCCGTAAACAGGGTTGAACATCAGCGTCTTGCAGACATCAGCAGTAAAGGTAAAGCCGATCTTGTTGCCCAGTCCCATCTTGACGATAGCTTCCGAAACGCCGCCGTAACCCAGTGTCCATGCAGACAGAACCTTACCAGCTGCAATCATGTCACGTACACGGGTAAATACTTCACGCACAGAAGCGTAATCAGGTGTACCGTCTTCGTTCATCTTCGGCAGCAGCAGTGCGACCGGAGAAGAAACACACTTGAATTCAGGAGAAATAACCTTTCTTGCGTCCGCCAGAGATACCGCAAACGAAACCAGTGTAGGCGGAACGTCGATATCTTCAAAGCTGCCGGACATCGAGTCCTTACCGCCGATCGAAGCTGCACCCAGCTGCCACTGTGCTTCCAGACCACCGAGCAGTGCGCTCATGGGTTTGCCCCATCTGGTAGGATCAGAAGTCATTCTCTCAAAGTATTCCTGGAAGGTCAGCCAGCATTTTTCATGGTTACCACCAGCTGCAACCAGTTTAGCAATCGATTCGATAACGGCGTACTGTGCACCCAGATAAGGATTCTGTGCGGTCAGATCAGGGTTATAGCCCCATGCCATGACCGAACAGGTATTGGTGTCACCGGTCAGAACCGGCAGTTTTGCAGCCATTGCCTGGGTCTTTGTCATCTGGTATTTACCGCCGTAAGGCATGGTAACGGTTGCGCCGCCGATCGACGAGTCAAACATCGATACCAGCCCTTTCTGAGAGCAGATATTGAGGTTGGACATATGTGCAATCCAGTTATCAGGGGTATTTTCGAGGACGTTGACCGGATGAACCTCAGATACTTCGATCTTAACTTTGGTGTGCTTTTCAGCGCCGTTGGAGTTGAGGAACTCTCTGGACAGGTCAACGATGGTGTTGCCGCACCAGGTCATGGTCATGCGGTTTTTATCGGTAACAGTTGCAACAACCGTTGCTTCAAGGTTTTCGGTGTGTGCCAGTTCGATGAACCGTTCAACGTTTTCAGGCGCTACGACAACAGCCATTCTTTCCTGAGATTCGGAAATTGCCAGCTCGGTGCCGTCCAGACCATCATATTTTTTCGGAACAGCGTCCAGATTGATATCCAGACCATCTGCCAGCTCACCGATTGCAACCGATACACCGCCTGCACCGAAGTCATTGCAGCGACGAATCATGCGGGTAACTTCCGGATCACGGAACAGACGGGCCAGCTCACGTTCAATCGGAGCATTACCCTTCTGAACTTCAGCGCCACAGGTTTCCAGCGATTCCAGCGTATGGGACTTGGAAGAACCGGTTGCACCGCCGCAGCCGTCACGGCCAGTACGGCCGCCCAACAGGATGACGATATCGCCTGCATCGGGAACTTCACGAATAACATTTTCAGCAGGAGCCGCACCGATAACCGCACCGATTTCCATTCTCTTTGCGACATAGTTGGGATGGTAGACCTCGGTGACTTCGCCAGTTGCAAGGCCGATCTGGTTACCGTAGGAAGAATAGCCTCTTGCAGCGGTGGTAACGATCTTCTTCTGAGGGAGTTTGCCTTTCAGAGTCTGGCTTCTCGGAACAGTCGGGTCAGCCGCACCGGTTACACGCATTGCCTGATAAACATAGCTGCGTCCGGAAAGCGGGTCACGGATTGCACCGCCCAGACAGGTTGCAGCACCACCGAAAGGCTCGATTTCGGTCGGATGGTTGTGGGTCTCGTTCTTGAACAGCAGCAGCCAGTCTTCCATCTTGCCGTCAACATCCACCTGAATGCGAACGGTGCAGGCATTGATCTCATCTGATTCATCCAGATCGGTCAGAATGCCGTCTTTTTTCAGCTTCTTAGCGCCGATGACAGCCATATCCATCAGGGTCATCGGTTTTTTCTTCTTGCCGTCGTACAGTTCTTTACGGACAGCCAGATACTGCTCATAAGTTTTCCGGATAGCCGGGTCATCGATTTCGACCTCATCAATAATGGTACCAAAAGTGGTATGACGGCAGTGGTCAGACCAGTAAGTATCAATCAGGCGAATTTCGGTGATGGTAGGATCACGATGTTCGATGTATTTAAAGTAGCGCTGGCAGAACGCGATATCGTCAAAGTCCATTGCCAGACCGTAAGATACAATAAAGCCAGCAAGCTCTTCATCCGACAGTTCGATAAAACCATCCAGTGTTTTAACGGTAGTCGGGATATCATAGCTGACAGCCAGTGTATCAAACTTTGCAAGGGATGCTTCTCTTGCTTCGACCGGGTTAATCAGCGTATTCTTAATGGTCTCAAACTCTTCATCGGAGATTTCGCCATCAATCAGGTATACACGGGCATTGCGTACTCTGGGACGGTCTCCCTGGGTCATAATCTGGATGCACTGTTCACAGGAATCCGCTCTCTGATCAAACTGACCGGGCAGGTACTCGACCGCAAGCAGCCGCTGACCGGGCTGAAGCTCGGGAAGTTCTGCACAGGTTACATCGACTGCCGGCTCCGAGAAAATGGTACGGGAAGCAGTCTCAAAGGTCTCAGGATCAATCCCTTCGACATCATACCGGTTGAACAGCCGAACGCTCTTCACCTTAATGCCAAGGGTGGAAATGTCGTGGCGGACACCATCCGCTTCAACGGCAAATTCCGGTTTCTTTTCAACGTAGATTCTGAAAACAGCCATATTTTCACAAGTCCTTTCCATACTTTTCCGATAACGGAAAACAGTTTAAAGGTAAAAGGCGGCCTTTTCGGATTTATTCCAAAATGCCGCCATGCAAATGGGCAAAGCCCTTTTACAGCAGTTTAATCAATGTGCAGCCTGAAGTCACACCTCGTCCGGTGAAAGCACCTGTCCAAGGCAGCGATTTTCCACCCGGGAAATAAGCCGGACCGGTACAATCCTGCCGACCATTTCTTCACCGCACTGCACGACCACCGGCGTATAATTGGCAGTATACCCTTCATACCCCATTGGTGTTTTGGTAGACTCGATCAGCACCTTTTCCACCCGGCCGACCATCTTTTCCAGAAAAGCAATCCGGGTTTTATCAGTGACAGCAATCATTTTCTTGCTGCGTGCCGCCTTGACCGGTTCAGGAACCTGCTCAGGTCTTGCAGCAGCGGGTGTACCATCCCGTCTGGAATAAGGGAATACATGCACCCGTGCAAATCCAATCTTTTCGGCAAAAGCAGCCGAAGCAGCAAAATCTTCTTCGGTTTCACCAGGGAATCCGACCAGAATATCAGTGGTTATCGCAGGAAGCGGAAAAGCCTTTTTGATAGCACCGACAATCCGCTCATATTCAGCGGTATCATAATGGCGGTTCATACTGCGCAGCGTCCGATCACATCCGCTTTGCAGCGCCAGATGAAACTGTGGACAGAAATTCGGGAAGGTGGCCATCTCTGCAATATCTTCATCCGAAAGCAGCTCCGGCTCAAGACTTCCCAGCCGAACCCGCTTGATACCCGGCACCATACATGCTAGCCGCACTGCGTCAATCAGCCGCAATCCCATTTCCTTACCATAAGAAGACAGGTTGATTCCGACCAGCACGACTTCCCTGTATCCAGCCTGTGCCAGTGACAGCAGTTCCCTTTCGATATCGGCCAGCGGTTTGGAACGAACCGGCCCGCGGGCTTTGGGAATGATACAGTAGGAACAGTACCGTTCACATCCGTCCTCAATCTTTACATAAGCACGGGTACGGTTGCCCAGTCCGGTTACCTGCATCGATTCAAATGCCTCGCCTCTCTGGTGAGCAGGAATATCTACGATTCGTTCTCCTGTCCTGCGTACCTGTTCTACCAGATCAGGAATACGCGCACGTGCCAGTTCTCCAGTTACGATATCCGCTTCCAAAATTTCAGCGGCCGCTTCGGGAAACGCCTGCGGGTAACATCCGGTCAGGACACCAATCGCATCCGGGTTTTTCTTTTTCATCCGGCGAAGCAGCTGCCGGGTCTTTTGATCGCCGGTCGAAGTAACCGTACAGGAATTGAGAAGACACACATCTGCTTCACTGTCCGGTGCCACGACCTCATATCCTCTTGCACGAAACAGTTCGGCAAGCACTTCAGTTTCATACTGGTTTACTTTACATCCAACCGTCATCAGAGCAATGCGCGGCAAATAAAATCCTCCCTCATGACTCGTTATTTTTTTCACAAAAGCTGTATATTCGACAAATTTCGTATTTTACGCAGTACAAGTGGGAAATCCATCAAAACTACGTAAAACTCGATCGTCAATCTATCATATAAAAGTAAAAGAATATTGTGCAGTCTTTATAATTGCGACCCTTCACTGATTATATTATAATGGAATAAATAGAAATTGGCAAGACCCAGTTGACTTAAAGGAATGTTCCTGCTATACTTGAATTACGGTAAGAATGACGAATGCAAAACCGGAGCCTTGGCGCGCAATCATTCCGATCATCAAAAGTCATCCTTCCGCAAGCTGATGAGTCAGGTTAGGAGGCATTCTCAAAAGATGAGAACCTGCAAAATTCTGCTGAACACGGTGACGGATGTAAAAGAATTTGTCAGTCTGGTCAGCGGCTGTACCTATGAAGTCGGACTTGTGTCCGGGCGGTATTCGGTCAATGCAAAATCCATCATGGGTGTGTTCAGCCTTGACCTGTCAAAACCAGTTACGCTTTGTGCTCACTTCGACGACACCGACCGGTTGTTCGCCGAGCTACGAAAATTCAAGGTTGCTTAATCAGAAGCATGCACAG
>DVLW01000011.1 GCA_018715285.1 Candidatus Faecivivens stercoripullorum
GTCAGTGAAGCCAACAAAGAGGCTGAACAGGAATTTTACCGGTTTGTCAGAGAACAGAATCTCTGAGTTTACAGGGATTTTGTACTGAATATATCTCCATAGCAATTTTCATCCGTTGTTTCCTTCTGCCAAGTCCGCAACATGCGGCGTAATGAACTATGTCGATTACATTTGAAAACAAAATTTTTCATCTGCGCTCTTCCGGTTCCTCTCTGGTCATGCAGGTGACCTCTTCCGGGTATCTGGCGCATCTGTACTATGGCCATAGCCTTCCTGACGGAGACTATCGCTTTGAAACCCTGGCTCCGGTTCTTCCGCAGGGTTCTTTCTTCCCCAATCCTCCGCAGGAAGATGAACTGATCTCTCTTGCGACGGCTATGATGGAGTATCCGTGCTACGGTACCGGTGATTTCCGTCCTTCTGCAATTGCCGCAGTTGGTGCTGACGGCAGCCCGGCTGTCGATCTGCGTTATGTTTCCCACAGAATCTATGCCGGCAAGCCTGCAATCCCCGGTCTGCCTGCTACCTATGCCGGAGAACAGGACGCTGATACGCTGGAAATCGATATGCAGGATCATACCGGATTGATGGTAACACTGATTTACACCGCTTTCCGCGATTATCCGGTTATCACCAGAAGCGTCCGCGCTGAAAACCGCGGCGACCATACAATTACACTAGAAAGAATCTATTCTTCTGCTACCGACTTCCCGACCAATAATTATGACCTGCTGCATCTGTGGGGTTCCTGGGCAATGGAACGTACTCCTGAACGTACTCCGCTGACCCATGGCGGCCAGCGCATCTCCAGTCTGCGCGGTTCTTCCGGTCATATCCATAACCCCTTTGCGGCGTTGGTTGAAAAGGACGCTTCGGAAGAAATGGGCGAAGTTTTTGGCTTCTCGCTGGTTTATTCCGGCAGCTTTGCAATCGAAACAGAGGTCGACAGTCTGGGTCAGACCCGCGTACTGTGCGGTATCAATCCGGATGGTTTTGGCTGGAAGCTGCAGCCGGGTGAAAAATTTGACACACCTGAAACCGTTATGGTCTATTCCGATCAGGGTATCGGCGGTATGAGCCGTACCTATCATAAACTGTACAGCCGTCATTTGATTCGCGGTCCCTGGCGTGACCGTGACCGCCCAATTATCATCAACAACTGGGAAGCAACCTACTTCGGATTCAACGAAGAGAAGCTGCTGGAAATTGCACGTGCTGCTGCTCCTCTCGGTATTGAAATGCTGGTTATGGACGACGGATGGTTCGGTCGCAGAGATGATGACCATTCCTCGCTGGGTGACTGGTATGTCGATAAAAACAAACTGCCTCTGGGTCTGGGTCATCTGTCGGATGAACTGCATAAACTCGGTATACAGATGGGTATCTGGTTTGAACCGGAAATGATCTCCCCTGATTCCGATCTTTATCGCGCGCATCCGGATTGGGCACTTCAGCTGCCTGGACGTCCGAACTCTCCCGCAAGATGGCAGTATGTTCTGGATATGTCCAGACAGGATGTTCAGGACTACCTCTTTGAACGGATTTCTGATATCCTCAGCTGTGCAAAGATTGAATATGTCAAGTGGGACTTTAACCGCAATCTGACCGAAGTCGGCTCGGCTCTCCTGCCGCCCGAACAGCAAAAGGAAGTCGGTCATCGGTATATGCTGGGTCTGTACGCATTGCTTGAACGACTGCTGAATGCATTCCCTGACCTGCTTTTGGAAGGATGCTCCGGCGGCGGCGGACGGTTTGACCCCGGTATGCTGTACTACTCGCCCCAGATCTGGACAAGTGACGATACCGATCCGATTGAACGTCTGACCATTCAGTATGGTACCTCGATTGTCTATCCGCCTTCTTCGATGAGCGCACATGTCAGTGCTTCTCCCAACCATCAGACCGGACGGGTTACCTCGCTCAACACCAGAGGCGTTGTTGCAATGGGCGGCAGCTTCGGTTACGAGCTGGATATTTCCAAGCTGTCTGATGCAGAAAAGGCTGAAATTGCTGACCAGATCCGTCAGTATCATGAGTATGCTCCCATTATCCGGGACGGCAGCTATTACCGCCTGATGAACAGTCATGAAGCTGGTGCATGGGAAATCGTCTCGAACGATGGAAAAACGGTACTGGTCGGATATGTATCGGTACTGGTACGTGTAGTTAACGTCCGTATTCTCAAACTGAGAGGTCTGGATGAAAATGCTCGCTACCTCGACCCGGCAAGCGGCCTTGTCTATACCGGCGGCGCTCTGATGCACGGCGGACTGAATCTGTCGCTGCTCAACCTCCGTGACCGGGAAGCAGTTATGATTAAACTGGTACGGGTCGATTAACAATTCTACCCAGTCTGTAACAGGAGGATTATTCATGAGCAGCCGGGCTTCCAATATCCAGCATCAACTCTTTGAATATCCCGGCGATCATTCCTACCTTATTTACAACATCACCAGTCGGGTAGAGCAGCCGGAACTGCTGCTCCCCCACTGGCACGAAGAATTGGAAATCGCGTATGCCTATTCAAGAGCAATCCACAAGATTGACGGAGAAGCTGTCCGTGCTTTTCCGGGACAGCTGATTATCACCAATCCGGAAAGTATTCACAGCATTATTCCTGAACCGGATACCAGTCACTGTGATCTGGCCAGTGTGGTTCTATTGCTGTCAGCGCCTTTTCTGGAAGCAAACCTGCCGGATTACCGGTCGATTTGCTTTATCAATCCAGATACGCCGCCTTCATATGAAATCAGAACCATTATGGATAAACTGTCCGAATTTTCCAGATGGAGCTCTTATCAGCAAACGGATTCTCTTTACGCTCATGGACTGATTTTGCAGCTGCTGGCGCTGCTGTGCCAGCAGCGCAGTGTTCCGCGCAGCCAGATTGATTCGCCGCGCGGCCTGCGAAAAAGTGAACGGCTGAAAAATATCTTACAGTTTGTCGAAGAGCATTATCAGGAACCAATCCTTCTTTCTGATGTTGCAAAGCAAAACTATTTCAACCCTGAATATTTCTCCCGTTACTTCAAACAGAAAACCGGTATCTCCTTTAGCCAGTATCTGCGGCAGTACCGGGTCCAGATGGCAAGAAAACTGCTGATTCACAGCGAACAAAGTATTCTTGAAATCGCTCTGGAAAACGGCTTTTCAGATGAACGCGGTCTGATTAAGGCATTCCGTCAGCAATATGGGGTAACGCCGCTTCAGTACCGCAAAAAAATCCAGAGTCCTGATTCGCGGCTTGATGATTAATTAAAGCTGATTTTATTTTAACTGAATAATCTTTTATTGAATGAACAGTTTTGCGAAAATCAAAAACTGTTCATTTTTTTGTCAAAATGATGCTATTTTGGGTCAAAAGCTGTAGGGAAACGGACTTTTTTCGGTGTAAAATAGATACATGAAATTCTACGAAAGAGAGTGACCCTGCAACATGCAATCGCAAACTAAAAAAACTGTCCTGGGGAGAAAAAATCTCCTATGGTATGGGTGACTGCGGCGCTAAC
>DVLW01000068.1 GCA_018715285.1 Candidatus Faecivivens stercoripullorum
CCCTTGACATCCATCCCCACCGGCGTTAAGATGTAAATACGGCAGCAGCGAATAAACTCGCTGCCGCCCAAAAATATTTTTTCTATTTTACAACACATTTTCGACTTTACACAAAATTTGGGACAGACCCGATATTTACCAGTTCTGGGATTTTTGGTCTATCAGCTGCTGAACAATGACCGGGTTTGCACGGCCGCCGGTTTTTCCCATAATCTGGCCGACCAGCGATTTAAGCGCATTGGTTTTGCCTTTTTTAAAATCGGCAACAGATTTCGGGTTCTGTGCAATGGCATCATCCACCAGCTGTTCCAGCAATACCGGGTCACTTAGCTGTAACAGGTCATGACTGCGGACATATTCTTCCGGGTCCTGATCGCCCAGTTTCCACAATTCGCCCAATACCTTTTTTTCGGTAGAGGAGTTGATCTGTCCGTCAACGGTCATGCTGACCAGCTTTGCAAGATGGCCGGAGGATACCGGAATCTGGACGGTGTCTTCACCTTCTGCCGACATCAGCCGGAAAACTTCGGTCAGCATCAGGTTGGCAGCCTGTTTATGGTAGCTGGTTTCGGTGCAGACCGCTTCAAAGTAATCAGCGGTTTCAGGGGTGGCAGTCAGCATTTCCGCGTCGAATGCAGTCAGGCCAAACTGTTCTATATATTTTGCCTTGCGTGCGTCCGGAAGAATCGGAATCGATGCTTCAAGCATATCCAGCTGCTGTTCACTCATCTCAATCGGCGCAAGATCGGGGTCAGGAAAATACCGGTAGTCGTTTGCGTCTTCTTTGCGGCGCATAGAGAAGGTTTTCCCCGACTTTTCATCAAACCGTCTGGTTTCCTGTACAATCTCTTCGCCGTTTTCGATTGCTTCCACCTGACGGCGGTATTCGTACTCGATGGCTTTCTGTACATACTGGAAGGAGTTCAGGTTTTTCATCTCGGTACGGGTGCCAAACGGCTCTCCGGGTTTGTGTACCGACAGGTTGACGTCGCACCGCAGCGAACCTTCCTGCATCCGGCAGTCGGAGATACCGGTGTAAAGGATGGTCGCACGGAGTTTTTGCAGATAAGCGACCGCTTCTTCCGCTGACCGGATATCCGGTTCCGAGACAATCTCAATCAATGGCACACCGCAGCGGTTGCAGTCAATAAAGGTACCACTTTTATCATGCACCAGTTTTCCGGCGTCTTCCTCAATATGAATGCGGGTAATGCCAATCCGTTTGGAACCGGCAGAGGTTTCAATATCCAGATGTCCGTGCTCACACAGCGGCAGATCATATTGGGAAATCTGATAGGCTTTCGGCAGATCAGGGTAAAAGTAGTTTTTGCGGTCCTGTTTGGAGTACCGTGCAATTTTGCATCCAGTCGCCATGCCAGCTTTGATCGCGTACTCAACAACTTTTCTGTTCAGGACAGGCAGAGAACCGGGCATTCCCATGCAGACAGGGCATACATGGGTGTTGGGGTCTGCGCCGAAATCTGTCGGGCAGCTGCAAAAGATTTTGGTTTTGGTTTTCAGCTCGACATGGACTTCCAGACCGATGACCATTTCATATTCAGAAGTAAATGCAGACATTTTGATTCATTCCTCTCTGGCAGTTATCAGGAAATCGTTTCGCAGGCTGTTTCATATGCATGCCCGATACGATACAGTGTCGGTTCGGAAAAAGGCTTTCCGATCAGCTGCATACCGACCGGCAGACCGCTGTCTGCCGTCGCACATGGCATCGAAAGAGCAGGAAGACCGGCGATATTGACCGGAACGGTGTAAATATCTCCGAGGTACATTTCCAGCGGATTGGAAGTTTTTTCACCGATTTTATAAGCGGTTGTCGGCGCTACCGGGGAGAGGATGCAGTCACATTTTTCAAAAATCCGGTTATAGTCATTGACGATCAGCGTTCGTACCTGCAAAGCCTTTTTGTAGTAGGCGTCGTAATAACCGGACGACAGCGCAAAGGTACCGAGCATAATCCGCCGTTTGACCTCCTGACCGAAACCTTCACTTCGGGAATTTTTGTACAGCGAGGTGATGTCGTCATAATCTTTTGCGCGGTAACCATAGCGGATGCCGTCAAAGCGCGCAAGGTTGGATGATGCTTCTGCCGAGGAGATGATATAATAGGCGGGCAGCGCATGGGACAGGGTCGGCATTGATACTTCAATTATTTCAGCACCCAGTTCTTTGAATCGTGCAACAGCAGCTTCAATTCCTTTGCGCACATCGTCTGAAAGACCGTCACCAAAAAATTCTTTTGGAAGGGCAATTTTCATCCCACGGATATCTTTGCCGATTTCTGACGAGTAATCCAGCTTTTCCATTTTGATGGAAGTCGTATCCCGGCTGTCGTGTCCTGCGATGCAGTCCATAACCATTGCCGAATCGGTGACGTTTTTGGTCAATGGCCCGATCTGGTCAAGCGACGAAGCAAACGCTACCAGACCATATCTGGATACTGTTCCGTAGGTTGGTTTCATCCCGACAACGCCGCAGAATGCTGCCGGCTGACGGATAGAACCGCCGGTATCGCTTCCGAGTGTAAAGACCGCTTCATCCGCCGCAACTGCCGCTGCTGAACCGCCGGACGAACCACCCGGTACACAGGACAGGTCACGCGGATTACAGGTAACCTGAAAATAGCTGTTTTCGGTCGAAGAGCCCATTGCAAACTCATCCATATTGAGTTTCCCAAGCATAACGGCACCGGCTTCATCCAGCTTTTCAATGACGTGGGCATCATAAGGTGGCACAAAGTTTTCCAGCATTCTGGAAGCACAGGTTGTGGTAAATCCTCTTGTACAGATGTTATCTTTGATACCGACCGGAATTCCTGCAAGGGGAGATAGTTTTTCCTTCCGGGATCTTCTGTCGTCAATCTGTGCGGCCTTCTGCATAGCTTCTCCTTCCAGAACCGAAAGGTAAGCATGGATAGAAGTATCTTTTTCCCGTATCCTGTTCAGATAAGCTTTTGCTGCCTCGACTGCTGTAATCTCGCCTGACTGGAGATAGCCGCTCAACTGGCAGAGTGAAAGCTCAGTAATCTGTTTCGTGTTCATGATCTAATTCCCCATTCTCCTCTATATATTTTAATAAACGGTGTCACTCTACCGTCTTGGGTACTGTCATATAAACGCCATCCGTTGTCGGTGCGTTAAAAAGCATCTGCTCACGGGTAAAGTTCTCTGCCGGGATATCTTCTCTGAAAACATTCCGGAGCGGGACAACATGGGCGGTAATGGGTACTCCTTCGGTATCGATTGCCGCCAGTTGATTGGCAAAGGCGATGATATCACCCATTTCATCCGGCAATCGACGTTTTTCTTCGTCTGTCAGCGAAAGCCGGGCAAGGTTTGCAACGTTTTCGATATCGATCAGTCCGGCATTCTGACGTTTCTGTTTCTGCGAGGCGATATGCTCCTGTTTGAATCCTTCCAGCAGTCCGAGGTCTTCCAGCTGTTCGGTACTGACAGCGGCAGGTGCACTGGTCATCGGACAGGATGCGTCCTTGACTTTTGGGAACGCGATGACATCCCGCAGCGAATCAGCGCCGCACAGAATCATGACCAGCCGGTCCAGACCAAATGCGAAACCACCGTGAGGCGGCGTGCCATATCGGAACGCATTGACCATAAACCCGAACCGGTCCTGAATCTCATCGTCCGAAAACCCAAGCGCCTCAAACATAATTTTTTGTACCTGCTGATCGTGGATGCGGATAGAACCGGAGCCCATTTCAATACCATTGAGAACCACGTCATAAGCCTGCGCCCGTACCCTTCCCGGGTCGGTCAGCAGATACTGTACATCTTCCGGATAGGGCATGGTAAAGGGGTGATGGGTTGCGACCCAGCGCTTTTCCTCATCCGACCATTCAAACTGGGGAAAATCGGTGACAAACAGGAACTTATAGACGTTTTTATCCCGCAGTCCCAGCAGGTCGCCGAGGTCCAGCCGGAGTGCGCCAAGAACCTTTCTGACAGTTGCCAGCTTGTCGGCACAGAAGAGGATAAAGTCGCCCGGATGAGCGTCAACCGCCTGAATAATTGCCTGAATATCCGATTCGGAAAAGTATTTTGTCAGGATGGAGTATACTTCACCGTCCGGACGCAGCGCAATCCATGCCATACCGCCGGCACCGTAGCTCTGTGCTTTTCGGGTCAGTTCGTCGATAGTCGAGCGGGTGAAAGAGTTGCCTCCCGGAACACAGATAGCGCGTACCACACCGCCCGAGTCCGCTACCCTGCGGAATACCGCAAAGCTGCATTCTCTTGCAATATCGGTCAGATCAACAATTGGCAATCCGAAACGAAGGTCGGGTTTATCACTGCCGTAAACGTCCATCGCTTCCTGCCAGGTCATCCGTAAAAACGGCTCATCACTAACCAGTCCCTTCATCTCCCGCATAATGTGCTTAAACAGGCTTTCAAGGTGCTGGAAGATATCTTCCTGTTCGACAAAAGACATCTCCATATCCACCTGGGTAAATTCCGGCTGCCGGTCGGCACGCAGGTCCTCATCCCGGAAACAGCGCGCAATCTGATAATACTGGTCGATGCCGCCAACCATCAGCAGCTGTTTATAGATCTGCGGCGACTGAGGGAGCGCGTAAAAACTGCCGGGATGAACACGGCTGGGTACAAGATAATCTCTTGCACCTTCCGGTGTCGATTTACAAAGCATCGGCGTTTCGACATTGAGAAATCCTCTCTCATCCAGAAATTCTTCCACCACCCGAATGAGTTTGTGCCGGGTTTTGAGGTTCTGGTAAAGGGAACTTCTTCTCAGGTCAAGATAACGGTATTTGAGCCGTAAATCTTCTCTTACCTGCACATTGTCATCCAGGTCAAACGGCAGCTGACTGGCCTGTGACAGGACCACCAGCTTTTCGGCCATCAGTTCGATGGTACCGGTCTGGAGACGAGGGTTGTAGGTGTCTGCGGAACGGATACGGATGTTTCCTGTTACCTGAATAACCGACTGGTTGCGCAGTTTTTCAGCAGCTGCAAAATCTTCCGGGGTAAGATGCTGCTGGCCCAATACCACCTGCAAAGTACCTTCTCTGTCTTTCAGGTCAATAAAGATTACGCCGCCCATATCCCGTTTGGTTTGTACCCATCCGGCTGCGGTAACGGTACGTCCCACATCTTTTTCTCGGAGCGCACCGCAATAATCGGTTCTCATCATATCGATTCAATCCTTCCTTTATCCGGTGGTTTTGACGGAAAAATAAAAAAAGTCTTTCATCCTAAACAATTCTTGTTTAGGACGAAAGACTTGTCTTCCGCGGTACCACCTAAATTGGACCTTGCGATCCCAACTCAATACTGCCCAGTGCAATATCTATCGGATATAACGGTCCGCCCCCGTCTGAGCCTACTCGGAAAGGGATTTTTCCTTTGGGTCAGCAACTCCGGGATGTTCTTCAAACGGAAATCTGTGCCGCAATCCCACCATCTGCAGCTCTCTGGAACGACCATTCCGATCTACTCTTCCCATCAACGCTATTTTTAAATATGCGATTATTATAAACACGTCTTGCAAAATTGTCAAGACCTTTTTTGTATTTTTTTATTTCAGGCGCAATTTTTTATCTGTCCTTACAAAATCAGCAGCCCCAAAATACCAAACACGATCCCCAATATACCACCGCACAGCACATCTTCCGGCCAGTGCAGCCCAGCTGCAATCCGGCTCATACCGGTTACCGCTGCAAGCAAAAGCATGATGCATCCCAGCACTGGCGACAGCCGGAATGTTGTCAGCGCCAGTACAAAAGCACTTGCGGTATGGTTGGATGGAAAGGATTTTCCGCCTTTTTTGTCAAGCAACGGACGAATGGAAAGCTGTTCATACGGACGCTTGCGGTTAAATTTCTTCCGCAGCAGGCTGGATACCAGCAGACAACCTGCCGGAAAAGCCATCGCGCCAATCAGAGAAACGACTTCCTCACGGGCAAATCCGGACATCAGTACCTGCCATCCCATCAAACACAGCTGAATGGTGTATACGGCAAAAAACAGCGGAGGCAATCCGCGCACAATCATTGCAGCCAACTTTTCCCGTTTTTTATTCTTTCGCAGAAAATCCAGCGTCCGGTTATATTCCCGTTCAGTCCAGTGAAACAGATTCAGCGGGTCGGAACAGCTCATTCTTCTATTACCGACAGGATATCCGGGACATTTGTTACCGTATAGGTAACCGGAAGATCGGTTGTCTGTCCCTTGCGATTGAGCCAGCAACAGGGGATACCATAGGCGACCGCTCCTTTGATATCACTGGAAAGGGAATCTCCAACCATCAGGACTTTTTCTTTTGCAGGATTGCCCAGACGGTTGAAAACAAAGTCAAAGTATTCCTTCTGAGGTTTCTGGGAACCGGCTTCTTCCGAAACAAAGATACCGTCACACAGATCTGCCAGTTCAGAGGTTGCCAGACGGTTTTTCTGTACACGGGTTACGCCGTTGGTCGCAAGGTACAGTTTGGCGCCCATCTCCTTGATTTTGCGGCAGACTTCAAGTGCACCCGGCAGCAGGATATTGCCTTCCGCCAGACCATCCAGATAATCACTGTTGGCCTTTACGCCATCACCTGTAAATCCGATTGCTTCAAAAAAGCGGGCGAAACGGTTGTCCAGCAAGAAACTTTTGGTAATGCTGCCCTTTTCAAATTCCAGCCACATTGCGTCGTTGATCTTCTGATACAGATGAACATTGTCTTCTGTCCACGGAATATTGTACATCATAAACAGACGGTGCAGGGCATTTTCCTCAGCCTTGCCAAAATCAAAGACGGTGTCATCCGCGTCCATCAGGATAATATCATACTTTCTCATGTCAGATTCTCCCTTCAATTGGTTTCACTGGATTCACTTGTATCCGAATCGCTTTCTGTTTCACTGCTATCAGATACGGATGTATCAGAAGACGCATCTTCTGACGTATCTTCATCGGTTCCGGTATCAAAGACCGTGCACTTCAGGTAAATTCCTTCTTCGGTGCAGCAGTACATTACACCATCCACCAACAGAAACGGTACAGTATTGCCGCCGAAGTTGCAGCTTCCGTCTACAACTGGGAAAGTATTCTGATCGCCGGTTGTAACGGCTGTCAGTTCCTCGGAAGATTCTCCTTCGGGACGTTCGGTCAGCTGTTCGGAGGTGACCATGTAGTATACATCTTCGTACAAAAAGAGCGGGGGATAGAGATAATCAGCGGCTGTCATCTGCTTTTCAGAAAACAGGATAGAAACAATAGCAGTCACACCGCTGGTCATAACCAGCAGTACCACCAGGATAATGCAGATAATCTGTGTGGTTTTCAGTTTCAGATGTTTTTTTTCAGTAGTGGTCAGCCGGTGGGGAAGCATTTTATGACGGCTGCGCTGCGCTTCCTCGTGTTTGGCAATCAAATCGGCTGCGCGCCGGGTTTCGGTCTGATAATTGTTGTTTTTCCCCTTGTTTTTTGCCATAATTTCTGTTCCTTTCCCAATTCATCCGGAAAAATTTTCCGTATCGGTACAATACAGCTATTATAACGCAAACCGGCTGGTAAATCAACCGGACGGGATGTAAACATTCCGCAACAAAAAAGCCCCAAAAACCTGCCGGTTTTCGGGACTTTCCAGTCAGAATTTATTTCTCAGAAGGGTTGAACATCAGGTCACGGATGTAGCGGATGGTGTATTCAACACCCCATTCGCCCTTTTCACCCTGCCAGGTACGGGAGTGCGGTTCAATCGACAGATAGCCGTCATATCCATGTTTGTACAGGATACCAAAGAAAGCTCTCCAGTTGATGGAATCAATGCCGGCAGGCGGGTTATCGTAATGGTTGACCTGAGGCATGATCTGATGCATCAGTACTTCTTCCATTTCCGGATGCTGCTGGCACAGGTCTCTGAGTTTCCACATGAAAGGCTCATTGGAATCGCCCAGCTGGACAACGCCCTTGATATGAACATAACCGAAACGATCGCCCCATTCAAATGCTTCCCGCAGGTAAGCACCCTTGTCGCCGCCGTGAACAAAGCTGTGAGAGGGGTCATATTTAAGATACAGGCCGGGAACTTCGTCCAGAACCAGCTTCCACTGTTCAGGAGTGGTGATGTAGTTGCCGCCCATAATGCAGTTTACAAGACAGGTCTTCATGCCAGCCTGTTCTGCTTCAGCGACAATCATTTTCAGTGCCGCGATAGCAGCGGTGATGTTTTTATAATAGGTCAGCTGCGGAACATAAGCGACGCTGCAAAGATAGTGTTTGGCGCCGAGTTCTTTACCAGCCTTGATGATTTCACGGACATTGTTCCATTCTTCCTCGTTGACCGAACCGTCCTCATTGAGCAGATGGCTTGCCCAACGGCCGACTGCACCAACTTCAATACCGGTGCGCTGGGAAGCCTCCTTGAGCTGGGGAACGACTTCACGAATCTGTTCGATAGGCATGCCAAAATACTGGGTGGGGTTAAAATCCAGTTCGGCAAAATCAAGGCCGAGTTTTTTCAAATGGTCAAATTCTTCCGGCTGGGGACGAATGATCATACCAAGTTTCATTCTGAATAACTTCCTTTCCTGTAAACGAACGATCATGTAAACGATTACATATGACAATTATAGTTGCTTTAACGCAAAAGTCAATAGGGAAAATGCAGATTTTGGCAGATTGTTCAGATTGGCCTCCACTGCTTTGTACACAGTAACAATATGCGCGGAGGCCAACTGTTCAGCTCCTTCCGGTAAAGTCCCGGTCGACGCTGATGACGGTAAAAATCCGGATACCATTTTCTGTTTCCGGGATTTTATCCGATACCCGTTTTTTGATTTCTTCATCTGTGAGCTTGAGATCATGCGGGACCAGAATATCAAAAATCAGGTTGTTATGGCTGGTACCGCTTACCAGCCGTACGTCATGGATACTGCACCGGGAATCAATGGATTCGACAGCCTGACGTGCGGTTTCACGCAGCTGGTCGAGCAGTGGATTGTGGGTATCAATCGGGTCGAGATGGATGGTAACCATACAGGACATCTTTTCTCCCAGTTCCCGTTCGATATTGTCGATCAGATCATGCAGGTAAAACAGTTCTCCATCTCCATCGACTTCCGCATGAAGGGAAACCATGACCCGTCCCGGACCGTAGTTATGGACGATCAAATCATGGATGCCGAGAATTTCCGGATAAGAAAGAACTGTCTGTTCAATTTCTTCGACAAATTCCGGTTCCGGCGGCTGACCGAGCAGAGGAGAAATCGTATCTTTTGCTGAATCAAATCCGGTTTTCAGAATCAGTACTGATACCAGCAATCCCAGCCATCCATCCAGCGGAATCTGAAAATAACTGCCGATGGCCATACCGATCAGCAGGGCAGTAGTGGAGATTGCGTCACTGCGTGAATCAGCGGCTGTTGCCTTCATTGCTTCCGAATGGATTTCCCGTGCCAGATAGCTGTTGAAATGTGCCATCCACATTTTGACTAAAATAGACACGATCAGAATAACCGCTGGCAGCAGCTGAAGTCCCACCAGTTCAGGTGCGCGTATTTTGGCAACGGAGTCGATCAGCAGCTGATATCCCATCATCAGAATGATAAACGAGACAATCAGTCCTGATATGTATTCAATACGTCCATGTCCGAACGGATGCTCGATGTCCGGTTTTCGTCCTGCCATCCGGAAGCCGACCAGTGTGACAATCGAAGAACCGGCATCTGACAGGTTATTCAGTGCATCGGCGGTAATGGCAATCGAACCGGAAAGAAGACCGGCAATCAATTTCCCGAGAAACAGCAACAGATTCAGGGCAATTCCCACACTTCCTGACATGGTACCGTACTGTTTGCGTACAGCAGCTTCATCAGTGCAGCCGCCCAGTGGTTTGGTGACAAATTGGCGGATCAGTAAACGGATCAAGAAAGACCACTCCTTTTTGAGCATTAACCATTATTGTAAGATTATGCCAATCGATTGTCAAGATGTTAGACTGTGATAACTGTCATATTATAAAAAGCAAAAAATCCTGCCTCTGTTTAAAGAGGCAGGAAAAAATGGAATCAATCATAAATGCCGGTCGATAAATACCGGTCGCCGCCGTCCGGCAGCAGGGCAACAATTGTTTTTCCTTCGTTTTCCGGCAGGGAAGCGAGCTCAATGGCTGCATATACAGCGGCACCCGACGAGATACCAATCAGAATCCCTTCGGCACGGGAAAAATCATGTGCGCAGTTTTTAGCCTGGTCGTCGGTAATATCCATCACCTGGTCCAGAATATCACGGTCAAGCAGTGCCGGAACAAAGTTTGCGCCGATTCCCTGAATACCATGAGAAGCAGCTTTTCCCTGTGTCAGCAGTGGGGAAGAGGCCGGTTCAACGCCGATAATCCGGATATCCGGATTTTGTTCTTTCAGATAACGTCCGGAACCGGTGATGGTACCGCCGGTTCCGATACCTGCAACAAACATGTCGATTTTTCCGTCGGTATCCCGCCACAGTTCCGGGCCGGTTGTTTCATAATGTGCACGGGCATTGGCCGGATTTTCAAACTGACCGGCGATGATGCTGCCGGGAATTTCCTGATGCAGCTCTTCCGCCTTTTTAATAGCGCCTGCCATTCCTTCGCTGCCGGGAGTCAGTACCAGTTTGGCACCGTATGCCGCCAGCATTGCCCGGCGTTCAGCACTCATCGAGTCGGGCATGGTCAGAATCGTCTGATATCCGCGGATGGATGCGATGCTTGCAAGTCCGATACCGGTATTGCCGGAAGTGGGTTCGATAATGGTGCTGCCGGGAGCGAGCAGTCCACGCTGCTCAGCGTCCAGTATCATATATAGTGCCGCACGGTCTTTGACCGAACCGGCAGGATTGAAACATTCCAGCTTGACGAGAACCTTTGCGTACAGCTTTTTAGCTGCGGTAAATCGTTCAGGTGCAAGCAGAGGTGTATTTCCGATCAGCTGCTGAGCAGAATGGTAAATCATATCGTATGCGCTTCCTTTCCTGTAGTTGTTTATCCAATAGATACTGCGTCGTTTTGCAGATTATACAGACAGTAGGGGCCGTAGATGGTGGTATGCTGTCCGTCGTCGAGAATAAAGGAGTCATCAAACAGCCCGTAAATGGGCGCATGGACGGAGGCTTCCAGTATATCGTCCAGATGTTCCACATTGAGCGGGTCCAGATGGGGTTCGATGTTGATCTGCACCAGTCCCAGCCCCTGGTAAATTGCCATTTCAGGCGCGTTGTCATAGATATTCCGTGCCAGAACTACCCGGTCCGCCATATTGATGGAACCGGCACTCATGCCGATGATAATTCCGTCAAATCCCATCAGCTGTTCCCGCAGATGGTACTCCTCAAAGCTGACGATCTGCCGCAGGGTATCTCCACCACTGAGCCAGATGATCTGAGCATTACGGATGTACTTTTCTGCCTGTGTGGGAGAAACCGTATGGTCTACAATATGGAAGCCGGAAAACACAACGCCGATCTCTCCAAATTTGCCACGAATTTCTTCTGCCCAGTGCAGATTTCCGTGTGGGTCATCAAAATCCGACGCGATAAAAACAAAATTACTTGCATCCGCAGTTTCAGCAGGAAGGTATTTTTTCAGTACCCGTTCAAAAGCGGGAGTAAATCCGTTGTTAAACGCACTTGTCAGAAAACAGATGGCCATTTTCTTTTCCCCTTTCGAAAAATGGGGACACAGCCTGTTACAGCTGGCGTCCCCACATCATGTTTTTTAAACCCGGCCTCCGGATGCAAGCTCGAATCCTTCCTTGAGCTCTCCGATCAGCGAGAAACACTTTCCTGTGCCGATGCCGACGCAGGAAACCGGATCACGTGCAACCTGAACATGAATACCGGTTACATCTTCAATCAACCGGTCAAGTCCTCTGAGCTGAGCGGTACCGCCGGTCATCAGAATACCTTCACTCAGGATATCGCCCGACAGTTCAGGCGGTGTTTTTGCCAGTACCTGCTTGACTCCAAGTACCAGTTCATCGGCATGAGGACGCAGTACGTCGGCAAGCTCGGTCTGCGTGACGGTAATTTCCTCCGGAATACCGGTAATGAGGTTCCGTCCGCGGATGGTAGCCCGGATACCGGTTTCAGGGAGATAGACGCAGCCAATATCCTTTTTCAGCTGTTCGCCGACAGTAGTTCCGATTGCCAGTTTATAGGTCGATTCGATATACCGGACGATTGCTTCATCAAAGGTGTTGCCGGCAATTTTCAGCGATGCCGAGACAATAATGCCGCCCATCGAAATGACTGCAATATCTGTTGTACCGCCGCCCAGATCGACCATCATCCGTCCTACCGGACGGGTAACATCAATACCGGCGCCGATGGCCGCAGCAATCGGTTCATCAATCAGATAGACCTTTCTTGAACCTGCACTCAGAGCCGCTTCGACTACTGCTCTTGCTTCCACACGGGTGATCGCCGAAGGAATGCAGATTGCAACCCGAGGACGGGTCAGAAAACCGCCTGCGACTTTGCGCACAAATTCCCGGATCAGGAATTCAGTAAATTCATGGTTGGAGATAACGCCTTCCCGGACCGGGCATTCAATCTGAATATAAGCGGGAGCGCGCCCCATCATCCGCAGAGCTTCATGGCCGACTGCTACCACCTCACCTGTACGGGTGTTATATGCGACAACACTGGGTTCTTCCAGTACGATGCCTTTGCCGGGACGATAGATGATAATTTTTGTGGTACCGAGGTCTATGCCGAGATCGACAGACATGGCGGCACCTCCTTTTGTAGTCAGAATAAGGAATTTCCTTTTATTTTGTCTATTATACTCCAAAACCGCGTTACATGCAACCAACAGAACAAAATAATAGCCGGCTGGTGCAAAGCTCCAACCGGCGTAAAGTATGAAAAACAGTTCAATCAGGCTATTAACGGATAAAGTTGGTAAAGATATGTTCTTCTTTCTGGGGAAGACCAAATTTTTCT
>DVLW01000069.1 GCA_018715285.1 Candidatus Faecivivens stercoripullorum
TGCAAACCATTGATATTACTGGATTTCCACAGATCCTTTAATGACACTCGGACCAGGAAAAGTCCGCGAGCGAAAGCTGTGCGGACTTTTTCATTTTTACTTCAGTCGATATTTTAAGCAAAGGGCTGTCCGGACAGGACAGCCCTTTTGTGCTGCCGTCAGTCAGAAATGAAGGCTGGCTTTCATTAGACGGTCGGTCAGCCGGGTGAGCTGCGGCAGATAATCAAGTGTATCTGTAACTGCCTGGCGCAGACAATCAGGGTGCAGCCGGTGAACTGTGCTGAGTGCCTGTTCAAAATACGGCAGATGTCGCTGATATTCAGACGGCGCATCGGTCAGCAGGATTTTCATGACCCGCGCGTAGGTCGCCAGAATCCAGAAAGCAATTTCTCGGTGGGCACCCTGTCCGATCAGCTGGCTGCTTACGTCGATGGCGGTAAACCGTGACTGAGGAGAAATATCGGAGCTGTATACAAAATGGGTGCGGCCGACATCAGCTGCCAGATCGTACATCGGTTCCAGCTGGTCCAGCAGATGATATGCCTGTGTGGAAGAAATTCCGGAAAATCCGGGAAATGTGAGCAGCCGTTCATATTCGTTTTCCATTCCATAATCCACCAATACCTCTTTTGCGCGCAGATATCGCAGCCGGATAGTAGGATTTTTCTGTGCGGCGGTCAGAACCGCATGGGTCGTGATTCCCATCGGAAACAGCCAGCCAAGGACAATATCCGGCAGCGGCTGATCCCAGCGGAGATTTTCAAGACCGCTTCTGACCCGTTCAAGCGCATGATTACGGCGTGCACGCAGGTACTCCGGACGGGAAAATAAATCCGCCACCTCTTTTTGCAGACGGGTAAGCGCTCCGGTATCGTCTTCAATCGTCCGGCAGCAGCGGAGCGAATATGCCAGATAATAATTGCAAAGAGCTTTTTTGACCGGAAAAATATCCTGCCATTCAATATAGGATATCTCCAGAAGGACGCCATGATACACCAGTTTTCCTGGCTTTTGCGGCGGACAATGGGTGGTGACAATATAAACGTCGGTATCCGAACCGTTCCCGACAGCTTCTTCCAACCTCAGCTGTGCAGTTGAACCGCCGATATATGCGCCAGTGTATCCCGGTATGGTACTTTTATTTTCTGCAATCCATTCGCGGGCTGCATGGATTGCCTGGGCTGCTGTGATACTGTGAGGGGTAGGATGTGTCTGAACAGGTATCATGGATGGGTACAGCATGAAAAATCCTCCTGTCTGACGAAATATGGTGTAAAATCAGTATAGCATATCGGGTGGATGACGGCAATCTTTGGCGATTCTGACGGCAAAAAAATTGTTTTTCAATGCAACTTTTTACCTTGCTGAAATGTATTCCTATACAGACAGAAATTTTGTCTGTCAGGGAAATATCAGGAATAAAAGGGGGAATCGGGATGCGTAAGAAAAAAAAGGCAGAGAGCCTTGCTTCCCGACTGGCCGCAGCAATCGCCGGGAGTATCATGACAGCTTTTTCGGTTGCTGGATGTACTCTTCAGTCGGATGATGCCGCCAGAGAAAGCTTTAAAACCGGTCTGATCTTTGAGATCATGGATACCGGTGTGTACGTTGCGTCAGAAGGAATTGATTCCGCAACGTATATCGCATTCGATGGCGTGACATGGGTGGACGCCGATGGAAATACCATCGCGACGGATGCGCTGTCAGCCGGTCAGCAGGTTCGGTATAATTATACCTCCGTGATGGAGAGCTGGCCGATGCAGCTGGTTGGATGCAGCAAGGTGACGGTTACCGGCCATACCGAGGATGTCTCGGCACTGATCGAGGAATGGAACCGCACCCAGTCTCAGTTGGCGGCAGAGGAAAATTTTGGTATGCCGACGCTGCGGATTATCCGAGAGGATGGTGAAAAATCGGTCTGTTACAAGCCGGTCAGAGGCAGTTCAGTCTGGAACAGGGGAAAAGATGGGCTATGTCTGGATTCCAGCCTGCCGATCTGCTGGCAGCAGGAGAGAATGGTATGTATTCCATCTACCGGCGGAAAACTTCGGGTAGCTTTTGCCGGAGCAGCAGGAAATCCGGACAGTATTCAGCTGCTGCGATGGGATGCGGACGAAAAGCCGGGCGCTGTTCCGGAAGAAGAAACGCTCCGTCCGGGAGAATCGTTTTCGCCCAGGTCAGGAAGTGTGTATATGCTCTCCGCTGACTGGAAAAAGGAAGAAATCGGCGGGAAACTCTCATGGGGATTTCGGGTCGAAGCCTGAACTAAAAGTTGAGATTGGATAACCTGCGGAGTTATCCGGATAGCTAAAAAAATTGCGGCCAGCAGTTTATTCTGCTGGCCGCAAAACTTTTAGTCGGGTACTTTATCGATGATTACGGCTTTTTATAACCGCATTTGGGGCAGACGCCATTTTCATTCAGCGCAATACCGCACAGTGGGCACCGGTCAATCTGGTTTTTGGTGGTAAACTCTGCAGATGCCGCATTGACACCGCTGGTGAAGGTGATTTTTGCAATGTTGAGCTTGTCTTTGAGCAGATCATAAACAATCTTAATCATGCCTTCAACAGTCAGCGTTTCTTTGGTAACGACCAGGCGACATTCGGGATAGGCAGTAGCCAATTCGGTTTTGAAAGCCGGGCCCTTCATCTGGTTCTGAGGAGCACCATTGCGGATTCCCTGCGCTTCATAAACCTGCAAAACAGCAGGCAGCAGCGGATCATCTTCTCTCAGGATAAGGGCGTGGTCAAAGTTCTTGAGCACCGACCATGCTGTCTTCTGGATTTCGTTACACGGGAAAACCATGTTGACGCCCGGTTCAATGGTGTCTTCCACCTCGATGGTCAGAACGCCGGTATGACCGTGCAGATACTGAGCTTCACCCTTGAAACCATAAAAACGGTGTGCGTACTGTAAATCCAATGTTGTGATGCTTCTCATAATGAACCTCCTTGTTTTGGTGTGAAATATGTTTACGAGTAAATTACTCGTACAAACCAGTGGTGGATTTAAGAAGTATTCTAATATTAGAATTATTCTATAATCAATATAAACCACAGATGGGTATTTGTCAAGTGCAATCATACTTTTTTTACATTTGCGTCTTTGATAAAAAAAATTCAATCAGGGGTTGACAAATGTCGATTCATCAGTTATAATATAGAAGCTGTCACGAAAAGTCAGCTTCTCATGTGTGGGTATAGCTCAGCTGGTTAGAGTACCTGCTTGACATGCAGGGGGTCGATGGTTCAAGTCCATTTATCCACACCATCTTATAAGCTGCGGATTCGTTTTAACGAGTCCGCGCTTTTTTACTTGGAGGCATAGCTCAGCTGGTTAGAGCGCAGCGTTCACATCGCTGAGGTCTTGGGTTCGAGCCCCAATGTCTCTACCATACAAAAACCCCGTAACCTAAGCTGGTTGCGGGGTTTTTGTGTTTTGTTAAATCGGTTAAATTTTGTCATAATTCTAGCCAAATTATATAATATGTGGTATACTTTTAATTGAATGTGGGCTTTAAGAAATATTGAGAGCCATATTTTGGGAGGGTGTCTGTATGATATGGAAACGGGTCGTGAATTTCCTGACCGTTCCATCAGATATACGGGAAGAATTTTACAGCAGCTGTCTGCGTAAAAATAAAACTTCTCTTTTGATTATCAGTATCATGATATATCTGATAGAAGCGTTTAATGTAATACGTGTTCTGTTTATGTCCAGGTCGGGACTGAGTTCCCTCAACAACCGGCTGTATTTTTACATGTACTGTATTTTGATGGGCGTGACGACTGTGTATCTGTTTTTGCAGCGTCTGTTCAGCAACCGCTCGGTGACGTTCCAACGGCGGATGCAGTATATCGCAATCATCTTTTTTCTGTTATGGGTTATCAGCCTGAATACATACGACATGATCCGAAACCCGGATGCAGAGGCCTATGTGCTGATTATGGCGATTTTCAGTCTGACTATTTTCCTGCAGCTGTCCAACAGCTTTGCGGCTTTCAGTCTTGGCGCCGGTTATCTGCTTTTTATCTGGCTGAACTGGGGCGTGATCGAAAAAGGACCCGCTATCAATCTTGCGATTGCGGTTCTGGTGGCGATTGGAATCAATATTGCCCAGTGTCACCATAATGTCGTTGAGATTACCCAGAGAAAGGAAATCAATAAGATCAACCGTCAGCTGGAAGCATTGCTGGAACAGGATCAGATGCTTTCCATTCTCAATAAAAGTGCTTTTGAGTACCGGCTGCAAAACGCACTGGGACTGGTGGACGCTTCCAATACCATTTCGGTACTGATGCTGGACCTGGATGATTTTAAGAGTGTCAACGACCGGTATGGTCATCCATGCGGTGACTATGTGCTGATGCAGGTGGCAAAGTCCTTAAAGGAGGTTTTCTGCGAAGAAGACCAGCTGATCGGCCGTCTGGGCGGAGATGAATTTGCTGTCTTGCAGCTGCATTCCATATCCGAAAAACGTCTGGAAAAGCTGGCCGAACAGTTCCTCGCGTCGATATCGGAAATCCGGTGGAATGGTACAAGCCTGCCGGTCGGATGCAGTATCGGCATTATTCAGGTAAGGAAAACCAACCTGACCTACAATGAGCTGTACAAAGAGGTAGATCAGCTGCTTTATTCGGTCAAGCGCGATCAGAAAGGCAGGTATCAATTCAAGATACTGGTGTGATAAGCAAAGGAGGAAATACCATGGCATTTACCGAAGAAAGCCAGACTTTTCTGATTGCGGCCTACTATCGGGAACTGAAAGAGACTTTTGGTGACCGCGCAACGGCAGCTTTTGTCCATGCAGTCAGACAGTACGGCATCCAGCGCGGCAGCAGAATGGCGCAGCGGGCTATCCGGGATGGACAGCCGCTGGATTATGTCACCTTCTGCCGGTATGGCGAATGGGAACCTTCCAGAGAGATTTTACAGGCTGGTAAGGGAAGCAGGACGGAAATTGCCCAGATGTCGCCTGATTATGAGCTGCATGTACTGAGTTGTCCGTGGTATCAGGCTTTTGAAAAGTATCATGCGCTGGAAGCTGGCGATTTATACTGCGGGAATCTGGATGAGGCGATCAATCAGGGGTTTAATGGTGCAATTCCATTTCGGACGGTGCAGACAAAGCATACGGCAGAATTTTGTATCTTTGAAGTTCGCGATGCCGGGATTACCGTACAGACCGATCTGTCACACCGTCCGGGTGTAGTCAGGGGATTTGATTACCACTGTGCACATGTATTCGCCGCTTTTGGCGGTGTATGCCGCGGCATTTTCGGAGAGGATGCAGGACGTGCACTGATGCAGCGGGTTCTGGATGCATTTGGTTCTGAATTCGGGGCTGAGATGGCGGCAGAACTGGAAAAAATGGCGGAACAGGATTTCCTGACGGCGTAAAGCGCCGGAATGGTCTGCCAATCAATATCGATCAATCTGTCAAGGCCACTGTGGGGTTATTTCCGCGGTGGCTTTTTACTTGGCGGGAATGGCGATTTGCTGCTGTGTCGTATTGACAATGCAAAGGAGAAATGTTATATTTAGTATAGCATGATTACTGATATTATCAGAGGTCAGTATAGTTGATGGTTTAGTTTTAAAGGAGGGTCACCATGCTGTCACAACAGGAAATCAGACAGGTGCTCGGTGAGGCAGTTCGCTCAGGCGGAGATTTTGCCGAACTGTTCTGGGAAGATAAGGAAGAACATGATATCGATTATACCGGCGGTAAGGTCGGCAGAGCGACCACTGTCCGGACGGTAGGCGTCGGAATTTATCTGCTCCGTGGGGATAAAAGTGTGTATGTCTGCACCAATGATCTGCGGCTTTCCAGCCTGATGGAACAGGCAAGACGGGCTGCTCAGCTGCTGGACAGCGGCGCGGCAGGTTCGCTGGTGATTCCTCCGTTTGTACAGCAGCAGATCGTTTCTCCCAATCCGGTAGAGATTTCACCGGTTGAGGTGGAGAATGCTAGGAAAATTCAGCTGCTCCGCGATACCAGCGCCGGTCTTTCGGGATACAGCGGACTGCGCAGTCTGGATATCGGATATTCGGATAAAGATCAGCGGGTTATGATCGCCAATACCGAAGGACTGTTTACCACCGACCGCCGTACTGCCTGCCGTCTGCGGCTCCGTGCAACGATGGAAGGAAAGGATGGACGGCTGCTGTCCCGTTGGGATGATTATGTCCGTCCGGTTGGTTTCGAGGCTTTCCGGGATACCGGAGCAACGGTTGATTTCGCAAAAGACTTCCTTGGACGGATGGCAACCTCTCTGAAAGCAGAGCCGATTCGGTCCTGCACCGTTCCGGTCGTACTCGAGGCCGGCAGCTGTGGTACTTTCTGGCATGAATGCTGCGGCCATCCGCTGGAATCGATTGCAATTGCATCCGGCTCGAGTGAATTCTGCGGACAGCTGGGTAAAAAAGTCGCGTCCGATAAGGTTACACTGCTGGATGACGGCACGATTCCCGGCATGTACGGCAGTGAAGCGGTGGACGATGAGGGTACGCCGACCAGAAGAAATGTGCTGATTGAAAATGGTGTCCTGAAAGGTTATCTCTGTGACCGGATGGGCGGACGCCGTCTTGGAATGCAGTCGACCGGCAACGGACGCAAACAGGATTATACTTACGCGCCGACTTCCCGTATGACCAATACCTTCCTCGCGCCGGGTACCGACGATGAAGAAGAAATGATCCGCGATATCGATCAGGGACTGTTTGTCACCGGCTGCGGCGGTGGATGCGGCGGACGGGAATTCTCGATTGAGATCACTGAAGGCTGGTGGATTGAGAACGGAAAACTGGTACATCCGGTCAGCGGACTCACCCTTAACGGCAGAGGAATGGAAGTTATCAAACTGGTCGACCGGGTCGGCAGCAAGCTGGAACCGGATTTCGGCGGTTTCTGCGGTGCAAGTTCCGGGCTGGTTCCGACCACTTCTTTCCAGCCGCGGATGCGGGTAAGCGCGATGGCAGTCGGCGGTACGGCTGAGTGAGGAGGAAACGGGTATGATGGAAAGAAAAGACTGGGAAAAAGCCTTTGACAGTTTGCCTCAGGGTGTTAAATCCGCTGAATTGCAGTCTGTGCTGCGTCAGGTAGTATCGGTCACCGCTGCAAACGGTGAGATTACCGATACCGGCGCTTCCTCTGTAACAACGGTATATGCCCGTGTCAGCGGAGAAGTCAGCGGGACTGCCTGTACGCAGGATTTGGGTGAGGATTTGTCCGAGCTGCTTGAGACTGCCAGACGGGACGGCAGCTGCACCGGTGGAAAGCGGCTGACCATGCAGGGAAAAGAGCAGATGTTTTCCGGAAAAGTGGAGACTGGTAATAAAGCATCCGCTTCCGAGCTTAAACAGGCGGCACTCCAGCTGGAAGAAAGACTGCGCACAGCAGGCGACTTTATCCAGCAGACCAGCGTCACTGTATCGGAAGAGGAAGACGCCAGCCAGCTGGTTACCAGCAATGGTGCCGAGATGGAAAGCGTATCCCGTGCAATTGTCGTCAGTGTTTCGGCACAGGCCGAGATGGATGGTTTTGGCTGCGGGACCAGTTTTGAGATGAATCTGCCGGGACTGGAGAGTCTGGACATCGAGAAGACAGTCCGGGAAACGGTCGAACGTCTGCAACTGCAAAAAGAGCCGGAGAGTTTTACACCCGGACGTTTCCGTGTACTGCTGGAACAGCCGGTGGTATGGAATATCATGCTGACTGCATGGCAGGCGTTTGCAGGCCCCAAGTGCCAGAACCGGACTTCCTGCCTGTCGGATAAAATGGGGGTTAAGATCGGCGCTGATTGCCTGAATATCACCGATTATCCCAGCCATCCGGCCTGCGGAAGACAGTTTGCGTTTGACTATGAGGGTACACCGAGCGTTCCGGTAAAGGTTATGCAAAACGGTGTGATGACCGGTATGCTGCACCATCTGGACAGTGCCGAGGCCTTTTCGGTGCCGTCCAACGGTCGCGCCGGACGTGCACCGCTGCTGACTTCCGGTATCCCGAATCAGCATACGGTTACACCGGCAGTATGGGTGGTTGAACCCGGAAACTGCACCAAGCAGCAGCTGATTGACCAGCTGGGCGACGGTATCCGGATTACCGATTCTTATGACCCGTTCCATTGCCTGGATATCTCGTCGGGACATTTTTCGATTCCCTGCCGCGGTATCCTCTATAAAGACGGCAAACCGGTTAAAAATATCGCGTCCATCGCAATTCACGGCACTCTGAAAGAACTGTTCCAGTCGGTGGTCGCAGTTGCGGACGACCTGATGATTTCGCCCTTTATCATGACCCACGCCTATTGTGTCGGCGCACCTTCGGTGCTGGTCAGCGATCTGGTCGTCAGCGGAAAATAACTGGATATTCGACAGTTTTCTTGACGTTTTTTTATGGATATGATATAATCAACTATATCAGTATATAGCTTCAGGCTGTCGAAAAGTGGCTGGTTTTGTGGATTATAGATTTTACCCACTACCTGCCCGCCGCGTTTGCTCATGCTGTTATGATCACGGCAGAGGCCGTCGGCACGCGGCCGATCGACGCAAACTGGGAGCGCAGGCACTGCGCCAGGGGAGAAAAGAGTTTACAGACAGGGTGGTTGTATGAAAGAAAAACTTGCGGATAGTGTGTATGGAAAGATTCGTGAAGCAATTATCAGCGGTACGCTTTCTTCCGATGAACTGATTCAGGAACAGGGCGTGGCCGACCAGTACGGCGTCAGTAAGATTACCGCACGGGAAGTTTTGCAGCGGCTGTGCCATGACCATTATCTCAAAAGTCTGCCGCGCAAGGGATATCTGATTCTGGAAATCAGTCCGGCACAGCTGAATATGATTCAGAAGGTGCGTTTTCAGGTTGAGGCGCTTGCACTGCGTGAGATCATCCGGCACTGTTCTGATGCGGAGATTGACCAGCTCGAGGCAATTCTGGATACGCCTGCATCCAGCCAGTATGACCCTTATGCGACGGTCAACTCCAATTTCCATCTTCAGCTTGCAAGAATGAGCAAAAACCCTTATCTGTATGATACCTTACATACCTTTATCGGCTCGGTCTGCCGCTATGCAATGACCAATGGCGCTTCTATTATCACCCAGGTGGACGACCCACATCACCGCCAGATTGTCGAGGCTCTCCGGAAACGGGATATGGAGCTTGCAGTCGAGGAACTGCGCCTTGACCTTCAGCTTTCCCGGGATGAATTGTGATATATCCAGTAAAATAACAGCACCCGCAAATCCAGGACGGATTTGCGGGTGCTTTGTCGTATGGGATAAAAATTACTTGCCAGAAGTCAGTCCGGCTTCTCTGGCGGCTTCCAGCAGCCGCTGAAGTGCTTTTTCAATCTCGACGGTCGGTGTGGCAATATTCATCCGGCAGAATCCTCTGCCTTCATTGCCGTACTCAGAACCGTGGTTGGTCTGAATCAGCGCTTTGTCTTCCAGCAGCTGGAAGAGCTGTTCATCGCTCAGTCCCAGTCCTCTCCAGTCAATCCAGATGGTGAAGGCGCCTTCCTGCGGAGCAACCTTGACTGAAGGCAGGTACTGGCGGAAAAATGCACGGATAAGGTCGCCATTTTTGAGTACCAGCTGATTGACAGCCCGGTTCCATTCTCCGTCGCTGTTGTAGGCGGCGAGAACCGAAGTGTAGGCAATCGGGTCGATACTGCCGTAGTGGTCGCGGTTGCGCTGGGTGGTAAATGCTTCACGCAGTGCAGCTCCGGGAATCAGGTTGTTGGCGTGATTGACGCCGGTGAAGTTGAAGGCTTTCCCGAGGCCGGTGCAGCTGATGGCAATTTCCTTTGCCGCGTCGATGGCTGCAAAGGGGACGACCGGCTCATCCAGGAAACAAAACTCAGCATAGATTTCATCGCTGAATACAACTACATTGTGCTTGACGGCAAGTTCTGCCAGCCGTTCCAGATCGTCCCGTTTCCAGACGGTTCCGGTCGGGTTCTGGGGATTGCACAGCACCATCAGCGTGACATCCGGCAGTGCCATCTTGCTTTCCAGATCGTCAAAGTCCATCTCATAGTGGCCGTCTTCCCGCAGAATCAGCGGGTTATCCAGCGGTACACGTTCATTGCGGATAATCGCCTGATCGTACCGGTCGTAAACCGGCCGCTGAATCAGGACCCTTGCACCGGGCGCGGTAAAGGCACGGATGGCAATCGACAGCGAAAAGATGGTTCCAAGCGCCGGGACAATCCAGTCACGTTCAATTTCCCAGTTCCGCATCATCTTCATCCACCGGATAACCGCGTCCTGATAGGGTTTGTCGCACAGGGCAAAACCGAAAATCCCGCAGTCAATTCTTTTCCTGAGCGCATCCAGAATACACGGAGCGGTTGGAAAGTCCATCTCGGCGGCCATAAAGGACGGGAGTCCTTTTTCAAGCAGCCGCGGGTCGGTCATCGAATCCCGCAGGCTGCCCTGCATCCGGCGGTCGACAAGGGTTTCAAAATCGAATTGTTCAGACATCTGTCTTCTCCGTTTCAAATGATGTATAGAGCCTGTTTACAGGTTATGACAGGCGGCATAATGTCCGGGAGACACCTCGGTGAAGGCGGGTTCTTCCTGCCGGCAGCGCTCGGTGGCACGTGGGCAGCGTTCACAGAACCGGCAGCCCGGTTTGGGATTGATCGGGCTGGGGACTTCGCCCTGTAAGTGGGCCGGCTGATGGGTACGGCAGTATTCCGGGTCGGGAACCGGTACGGCGGAAAGCAGGCCGACGGTATAGGGGTGCGCCGGATGGCTGTACAGCTCGGAAGTGATGCCGTACTCGACCATCTTGCCGAGGTACATGACGGCGGTATGGTCGGCGATATGCCGTACCATCGAAAGGTCATGGGTGATAAACAGATAGGTCAGGTTCATTTCCCGCTGGAACCGCATCAGCATATTGACGACCTGTGCCTGGATGGATACGTCCAGTGCCGAGATTGCCTCGTCACAAATCAGAAAATCCGGGTCAAGCGCCAGTGCACGTGCGATGCCGACTCTCTGCCGCTGACCGCCGGAAAACTCATGCGGAAAACGGTTGGCGTGTTCCTTGCTCAGACCGACCAGTTCCAGCAGTTCCAGTACCCGTTCCCGGCGCTCGGCCTTATTGGGGAACAGCTTGTGAATCAGCAGTCCTTCCTCGATAATCTCACCGACGGTGAAAAAGGGGTTCAGCGATGCGTACGGGTCCTGAAAGACCATCTGCATCCGCCGGGTCATCTGTTTCCAGTTGTTGCCCTTGAGATGGGAGATATCCTCTCCATCAAAACGGATGGTTCCGCCGTCCGGCTCATACAATCTCAAAACGGTACGTCCGACGGTCGTCTTACCGCAGCCGGATTCACCGACCAGACCCAGTGTTTCACCACGGGCGATGGAAAAGCTGACATCGTCCACTGCCTTGAGAATCTGTTTTTTGCCGGCAGGGAAATATTTTTTCAGGTTCTCGACCTGAATGAGCGGCGTCTGTCCCTGAGCGGCAGATACCACTGGTTTTGCTGACTGTGTCATGCGTTTTCCTCCTTTTTCTGGGAAGAATGTCTTCCGACCGGCGGTGTAACGGCAGGCGCGCGGCTGTCCATCAGCCAGCAGCGGACCATATGCCCGTCATCTGCCGTGAAAGTATCGGCGTCCACCTTCTGGCAGGCAGTCATCGCATAGGGACAACGTGCCGCGAATGCGCAGCCTTTGGGCGGCGCAAACAGATCAGGCGGTGAACCGGGAATGCTCATCAGTTCGGATTTTGCATTGTTGCTGCTCTGGGCAACACTCGGCATCGAACCCAGCAGGCCCCAGGTGTAGGGATGACGCGGATTGTAGAAAATCTGGTCGGCGGTACCCGACTCGACGATCTTTCCGGCGTACATAACCGAGATACGGTCTGCCATCTGGGCGACAACACCAAGGTCATGGGTGACCAGAACAATTGCCGTCCCGGTCGTCTTTTTCAGGTTGTTCATCAGGTCGAGAATCTGCGCCTGCATGGTTACGTCCAGTGCGGTCGTCGGTTCGTCGGCAAACAGGATTTTCGGATGGCAGCACAATGCCATTGCAATCATAACTCTCTGCCGCATACCGCCCGACATGGTGTGCGGATAACGGCGGTAGCACTGTTCAGGGTTGGGAAGACCAACCTTGCGGAGCATGTCGATGGCGATTTTCTTTGCCTTGGCACGGCTGACGTGCTGGTGCTTGATGATGCCTTCACAGATCTGACGTCCGACGCGCATGGTCGGATTGAGGCTGGTCATCGAATCCTGAAAGACCATCGAAAATTCCTTGCCGCGGTAGGCTTCCATCTCCTTGTCGGTTTTGGTTACAAGGTCTACTCCTTCATACAGAATCTGACCGGATTTGATGCGGGAAGGCGGCGAAGGAAGCAGACCCATAATTGTCTGCATACTGACGCTCTTGCCGCAGCCCGATTCGCCGACGATTGCCAGCGTCTCACCGGGTGACAGCGAAAAGCTGACGCCGCGGACTGCCTGTACCTCGCCGGCATAGGTATCAAAGGATACGGCGAGGTCCTTTATTTCCAGAATTGGTTGTTTCATCACAAATACCTGCCTTTCTGCATCAGTCACGGAGATGGGGGTCCAGTGCGTCACGCAGGCTGTTGCCGAAGAGGTAGAACGCCAGAATGGTCACGCTGATCAGAACGCCCGGGATAAACAGCTGATACGGATACAGGCGGTAAAGGCTGGAACCGGTCTGCGCCAGCTGACCCCAGGAGGTCATCGGCGACTTGATGCCCAGACCGATAAAGCTCAGGTATGCTTCGGTGAAGATTGCGCCGGGAATGGCAGCGGTGATGCTGACAACCTGCTGGCCAAGGATGTTGGGCAGGATGTAGCGGAAAATCTGCCGCATCGGAGATGCGCCCTGTGCCTTTGCGGCGAGAATAAACTCACGGCTCTTGAACTGCAAAACACGTCCGCGGACAAACCGTGCTGCACCCATCCATCCGACGACTGCAATCGTGACGATGATTGCCATCGGTCCGGAACCGAGTACCAGCATCATCAGCGTGATGTATACCAGCTGCGGGATACATACGCCGACGTCGATAATCCGCATGATGAGCATATCTACCCAGCCGCCGAAGTAGCCGGAGATACCGCCCAGGAAGATACCGACAATCTGCGGTGCAATCGCGCCGCCCAGACCGATCAGCAGCGAAACACGGGCACCAATCCAGACTCTTGTCCAGAGGTCACGTCCCAGCTGGTCGGTACCGAACCAGTGCTCGGCACTCGGCGGAAGGTTGAGTGCCTGGAGGTTATTGGTTTCGTAATCATAGGGTGAAAAAATCGGGGCAAAAATCGCCAGAACTACCATAATCCCGATGATAACAAGGCTGCACATTGCGACCTTGTCCCGACGGATACGGCGCAGTACGTCTGCCCAGTAGCTGACACTGGGACGGACAATCGCGTCAGTCTTGCGGGATTCTTCCGGAATGGGGGCAAAGTCTTCTGCGGTCAGCTGTGCGGCAGCGGAAAGGTTTTCATTCATCTCTAGTGCACCTCACTTTACAACACGGATACGCGGGTCGACCAGACCGTAGATCAGGTCAAAGATAAAGTTCGCCCCAACGACAAAGATACCAAAGAATACCGTCAGTCCAAGCGTCATGGTATAGTCCAGACTGGTGACCGACTTGACAAAATGGGCACCGATTCCCGGAATCGTGAAGATCTGCTCAACGACAAACGAACCCATCAGAATGCTGACAATTTCCATACCGAGGTTGGGAATCAGCGGAATAATCGCGTTGCGGATCTGGTGCCGCCAGATAATCATCGGAGAAGAAAGTCCTTTTGCCTTAGCGGTCTTGACATAGTCTTCCGAAATGACTTCCAGCATCAGCGTCCGCATCGTACGGGTACGTCCGGCAATACTGCCGAAACTCAGCGTCAGGGTCGGCAGGATGGTGTATGCAAAGCTCTTCCACTGTGCAACCGGCAGCAATTCCAGTTTGATTGCGAAGACATACTGCAAAAGCGATGCAACGATAAATACCGGCACCGATACGCCCAGTACCGCAAATCCGACCAGAATATAATCCAGCGGTTTGCCGCGCTTATGAGCGGCGATAATACCAAACAGAATGCCCAGCGGCAGCGACAGAAAATATGCCTGCAATCCCAGCTGTGCCGAAACCGGGAAGGTCTCGGCGATAATCCCGTTGACCGACTGTCCGGCATATTTGAGCGAATAGCCAAAGTCAAAGTGCAGCAGGTTCCACATGAAGGTGGCGTACTGTTCCATAATCGGACGGTTCAGCCCGTAATAGTCCATCAGCTGGTCTACGACATCAGCCGGAAGTACCTGTGAACTGGTGAAGGGGTTGCCCGGCAGCAGCCGAAGCAGGAAAAAGCTGGCTGTGGCAATGACCCAGATGGTCACAAGTGAAATCGCCAGCCGTCGAAGGATGTATTTAACCATAAGAGAGGTTCAGCCCTTTCCTTTATGACAAAAAACGGTAAAACAAGAGGCAGACGCCCGCCATTGCGGCAGGCGCCTGCCATCGTACACTGTTTGAATGGTCAGATAACCTGTTTAGTTTACAGACGCTGCCCGGATTATTTATTGATTTGCAGCTCGTTGATCTGGAAGCCGGAACCAAAGGTGGGCATATAGAACCCATCCACATAATCCTGTACAGCGTAAGTGGTGGTCAGCGCGTAGAACGGAACGATGCTGCTTCCGGTGACCAGCAGCTGTTCAGCCTGCTGAATCAGCTCAAAGCGGGTTGCTTCGTCGGTTTCAGTCTGGAGCTGTGCGACAATCTCATCATATTCCGGGCAGTTCCAGATACCGTTGTTGTAGTCGCCGCCGGTGACATAATTCTCCAGAGAGTCTTCCAGAGAAAGCGAAGCGGACAGGCTGATGGCAAAGATATCATAGTCGTTGGACATATACATACCGATTGCGGTACCAATGGGGTACTGGTCCAGCTGAATCGAGGTGATACCCAGATTCTGTTTCCACTGGTCGATGATGGCTTCACACATCAGTTTCTGTCTGTCAGCATCCCAGGTGACAAAGTTCATTTCCGGCAGTTCTTCAACCGAGCTGTAGCCCAGTTCCTCGAGTGCGAGATCAAGGTATTCCTGCGCCTTTTCGACGTCACCTTCAACAGGCGGGCAGTCAATCGGGTATTCATCAACATAGCTGCCACCGTTCAGGCCATCGTATACCGGAATCATCAGACGGGAATACGGCTGCATCATCGGGTCGATTGCCGCCATGATCGAGCTGCGGTCGAGCGCGTAGTTCAGAGCCAGACGGAAGTTGTCATTGGCCATGACGCGGTCGCCTTCGGTTTCGTCCGCACCTGCATTGAACCACAGGTACATCAGACCGTCGCCGCCAGACTGGGTGGTGGTGTAATCTGCCAGCAGATCACGGTACTGTGCGGGAACGCTTGCGATTGCGTCAACTTCGCCCGCTTCAAACATCGAATAGATGGTATTTGCATCGTCAACTTTCAGCAGGGTGACCGTCTCAACCGGGAAGGACTCGTCTGCATTCCAGTATTCCGGGTTCTTGGTGAAGGTCAGCGAAGAATCCAGCTTCCACTCGGTCAGGACATACGGACCGGAGTACTGCATCGTATCAACCGAAGAACCGAGCTTTTCGCCCTGTGCTTCGACAAAGTCCTGCTGCAGCGGATAAAGACCGGAAGTTGCCAGCGTCAGAATAAAGATATCATCGGGTGTTTCCAGCGTGATTTCCAGATTCTGGTCATCGATAACCTTGACGCCGACGTCATCCCAGCTGCCTTCGCCGCTGTTGTAAGCCATCGCTCCGACAACATTTTCATAGGTCGAAGCGGAAGGAGAACCCATCTCGGGGTTCAGCGCACACTGGATGGAATAAGCAAACTGTTCAGCAGTGATCGGTGTGCCGTCCGACCAGTTTGCTTCACGCAGATGGAAATTATAGACAAGGCCGTCATCCGAAACGGTATATTCGTCACAGATTTCATTATATACCTCGTCGCGGTAATAACGGAACAGGCCCGACTGCAGCAGGTAAAAAGTATTGCCGTCATCGGTGCTCTGGGAAAGAATCGGGTTAAGGGTTACAGGGTTGCCGCCGATAAAGGTAAAGGTGCTTCCATCACCAGAAGTGGTCTGGGATTCGCCTGAGGCGTCTTCCGAAGCGGTGCTTTCCGAGGCAGCAGTGCTGTCAGAACCGGCGGTAAACTCGTCGGTGGTGTAGGTGCCGCATCCGGACAGAGCACTCACGGTGAGGATGCCGGAAAGCAGAGCGGCAAGGATCTTTTTCATGTGGACTCCTCCTTAATAATCATATCAGTTCAGGAATTTTTTGTGTCATCGATTTCAATCGTAAAAGCGAACAGATAACATTCTCCTTATTACTGATAATATCAGAAGTAATATTAACATTTTTGCGGAATTTTGTCAATACTCAGTATCCCCAAAACAGGCATAATTTTGCAAATTTATTCGATTTTTCATCGGTGGCATACAGTTGTCTTTGCAAGATAAATTGGATATACATTCATCCCACTTTTTCATTTTAAGAAAATTTTCAGCAGATTGAAATACCTGTTGACAGAATGATTTTGATTGTGTATCATATATGCGTACAGTTTTGAAGGAAATGAATTTTCTGGAAAAATTGCGTAGAATACGGAAATTTTCAAAAATAATATTCCTGTATTTATGAAAGGATGATACGCCTAGAAAAGAAAAGTGTTTTCCTATAAAATACAACTTTCTTTTAGCGGATATCACTCTCAATTGTGCACCATTTGCCGGAACAGTATATACCGGCATTTAAAAATGGACAATTGATATGAAAAAAATTCCGGGAAGCGGTTTCCACGGTATGAAAGGATGGTTTTATTATGGTAAAGACAATTTCTCTCGGCGGAGAATGGCGTTTTTCGCAGTGCGGCAAAGAA
>DVLW01000070.1 GCA_018715285.1 Candidatus Faecivivens stercoripullorum
CAAAATAGGGCTTGAGTTGTTCTGCAATCTGTTCAGACAGTTCTGCATCCGTTTCAACCGGAATGATTTCTTCCGGGTATTCAATTTCCATCTCAATCGGTTCTGAAAAATGTACCGTGCATATCCAGTCCTGTCCAAAGAGAAAATCATTGTTGGTCAGCACAAAATAATAGTTGTCCCCTTTGACAGGCTGTTCCAGTGCTTCGATATCATAAGCCTGAGAAAGATCTACCGTCATAGTTCCGCTGGAATGCGGCTGAAATTCCGTTCCGCTGAAGATAACATCATCCGAAACCGGTTCTATTTCCTCACCAGTTGACCAGCGCATCAGTTTGAGCTGAGGCTGGAAATTCAGCTGCTTATCCGATTTATTTTCGACCTGGATGGAAACAATTCCGTCTCCCTGATAGGATGCACTGAGACTCAGTTCATCACCGCGCAGAGATGAAAATATGTTCCAGGCAAAAGCGGTCATCGAAAATCCACAGATCAGGATGGCAACCATGATTCCCGCCATTTTTACCGGTAAAAACCGGCTTTTTACCGGATGCAGGTTTACGCCGGTTTTCTGCTGAAAAATTGTCCGGATATTCTGTAAATTTTGTTTGCCAAAAGCGTCCATATCCTGATACCTCCATTCAGTCGGAAATTGCCTGCCTGAGCTGGCACTTGGTCCGATAAAGGCTGTTGTTGACCTGTTTTACATTCAATCTCAGCGCACGTGCAATTTCCTTTGGCTTTTGTTCGTAATAATACCGCCGAATCAGGATTTCCCGTGCAGGTTCTTCCAGTGCATTGATCGAGGCTGCCAGTGTGCGCTGTGTCTCCTGATGCAGAACACCATCCACTATATCTGTCTGGCTTAAAAATCCGGCATCTTCCAGTGGGATAATCTTGCGCTTTGCAATTTCCCGGCATCGGTTGACTGCCTGTGTCCTTGCGACAATTGAAAGCCAGGTTTTGAGTTTGCCACGTCTGGCGTCGTACCTGTCCGGATGCTCCCACAGATAGATGAAGGTATCCGCAACGCATTCTTCTACATCCTGCGTTGACCCGATATTTTTTAAAACGGCACTGGCAGTTTTCCATAAAAGTCTGGAATACCGCGTAATCACATCGCTGATTGCCGTTTCATCCCGATTTTGAATTGCGGTTATCAACTTTTCATCTTTCAAAAAATTCACCCCTTGCCATCAGTATGACCGGTCATATATAGTACGCAAAAAATCGGGAAAATACTTTTTATTACCAAATATTTCAAACCTCGCAGTTTCTGGCAGTAAAAATCAAAATCCGGTCCATACAGAACCGGATTTTGCAAGGAGGTATTAAAGAGGTTTGTCAAAGAAAAACTGCTCCCATCAGGAGAACTGAGAATAAAACAGACGGGCGTAAAAACCATCTTTTTCGATCAACTGGCTGTGGGTTCCCTGTTCTACGATATCGCCATCCCGTACCACCAGAATGTTATCAGCATTTTGGATGGTAGAAAGCCGGTGGGCGATGACAAAACAGGTTTTGCCTTTCATCAGCTGGCGCATCGCAGCCTGAATACGAATTTCGGTACGGGTATCGACATTACTCGTCGCTTCGTCCAGAATCAGCATCTGTGCGTCCAGCAGCATTGCGCGTGCAATCGTCAGAAGCTGCTTTTGTCCCTGCGAGATGTTGATGCCGTCTTCAGTCAGCAGGGTATCGTATCCTTGAGGCAGCGCCATGATAAAATCATGGATATAGGCAGCTTTTGCGGCCGCTTCAATCTCTTCTTGGGATGCATCCGGGCGTCCGTACGCGATATTCTCACGTACCGTTCCGGTAAACAGCCAGGTTTCCTGCAAGACCATCGCATATGCCAGCCGGAGACTGGAACGGGTAACCGTCTGGATGTTCTGCCGGTCGATACAGATTGTACCGCTGTCCGGGTCATAAAACCGCATCAGGAGGTTAGTAAGGGTAGTTTTACCGGCACCAGTCGGTCCGACAATCGCGGTCAGACTGCCGCCATCTGCTTTCAGGGTCAGGTCATGGATAATTTCCTGACCAGGGAGATAGCCAAAGCGGATATGTTCCATTTCGACTTCACCATTGGTAACGGTAAGAGCCTGTGCATCCGGAGCATCCGCAGCTTCCGGTTTTTCTTCCAGCAGCAGGAAGACACGTTCAGCCGCTGCCAACGCTGACTGCAATTCACTGATGACGTTTGCAATCTCGTTGATTGGGCCTGAGAATTTACGGGAATAGAGGACAAAAGAAGAAAGATCACCCAGCGTCAGCGCAAACCGTCCGCCAAACAGGTACAGCATTGCACCGAAAACGGAAATCAGTGCGAGGGAAAGGTTGTTGATAAAATTGACCGACGGGCCCATTCCAGCTGACGCATAGTCGGCCTGGTAATAGGCGTCACAGCTTTCGGTATTTCGGGTAGAGAAACGGTTATTCATCGTTTCTTCCTGATGGTAGGATTTGATCGTCTTGTGTCCGGAAATGGATTCCTCGGTGTATCCGTTAAGCTCACCCATTTTGGCACTGCGCCGGGAAAAGAGTGGGCGGACTTTTTTGGACATATACCGGGTAAACATGATCGAAATCGGTACCGTTACGACAAAGACCAGCACCAGCGGCGGATTGATGCATATCATCATGATAAGTGAACCGACTACCGTAATCACACTGGAACAGATCTGGACAAGGTCACTGGACAGTGAGGTGTTGACCGTATCAATATCATAGGAAATATGGCTGATAATATCACCGGTCTGATGGCGGTCAAAAAAGCTGACCGGCAGGGTAGTCAGATGGTCAAAGACATCCTTGCGCATCTGGAAGACAATTTTCTGGCTGAGCCGGATCAGCATGACCGATAACAGCCATTCAAACAGCGAGGCCAGCGCATAACAGATAATCATCAGTCCGCAGCAGCGGAAGACTGTCTGAAAATCTACCTGTCCGATACCAACAATTGCATTGACTGCGTTGCCGGCAAGTGACGGACCTGCAAGGGCAAGTAGATTGCTGGTGACGGTCATGACCAGCGCCGCAAACAGCAAAAACTTAAATTTATACAGGTACTTCCATAACCGGCTCAGAATCTGGGTGGTTTTCATCCGCGGCTTGTCAGGCACACCTTTCTGGAGGCTGGCATTTTTTCCACTGAACATATTGTGGTTCATTGATCTTCCTCCTTTTTACCCGGTGTATGCAGTTTGCCGTCACCCAGCTGGCTGCCGGCAATTTCCTGATAAACGGCGCAATTTTCCATCAGCTGTTCATGTGTTCCATAACCGATCTCCCGGCCGTTTTCCAGTACAAGAATATGGTCGGCCTGCATGACCGAACTGATACGCTGTGCAATGATGATGGAAGTGGTTTTCTGGTGGTTTTCCCGGATGGCCTGACGCAGGGACGCATCAGTTTTATAGTCCAGAGCGGACGAAGAGTCATCCAGAATCAGAATATCCGGCTGTCCGGCGAGCGCTCTTGCAATCAGCAGACGCTGCCGCTGGCCGCCTGAGAGGTTGCTGCCGCGGATAGCCAGCTGTGATTCAAAGCTGCCTTCACGGTCGAGGATAAATTCTTCTGCCTGTGCCTGACGGGCTGCATCTTCAATCTGCTGCATCGTCAGTTTCCGTCCGAAATCAATGTTTTCCCGGATGGTGTCGGCAAACAGGACATCCGACTGGAAAACGACACCGAACATCCGATGGAGTTTTTCATCCGAAATCCGGCGCACGTCTACTCCGCCAATTCGTACCTGACCATCGGACACATCATACAGCCGCATCAACAGATTGACAAGGGTCGATTTACCCGAACCGGTCGAACCGATGATACCCAGTGTCTCGCCTTTTTTCAGGGTAAAGTTAATGTCTGAAAGGTTATCCTGCTGTCCGAGGTAGGAAAAACTGACATGGTCAAACGCGATAAACTCATCAGGACTTGCGGCTTCTTCCCGTGTTTCATTTTCCAGCATGGGTGTCAGTTCTTCGGGAAGGTCAAGAACTTCTGCAATACGGTCTGCGGAAGCCGTTCCTTTAGATAAAATGACAAACATACGCGAAAGAGAGATAACCGCTGTCAGGATAATCGTAAAATAGCTCTGAAAAGCAATGATCTTTCCGATCTTGGTAATGCCGCTGTTGACCAGAAATGCGCCCAGAAGTATAACAAACACCAGTCCAAAGTTCAAAAACAGGTTCATCATCGGGTTGGTAGTCGCCATTGTAACGCCTGCTTTGGTTTCCTGACGGGAAAGCGCTGCGTTTACGCCGTCAAACCGTTCCCGTTCATAGCTACCCTTGGAAAGCGCCTTGATAATACGGATACCAACGATGTTTTCCCGTACCGTCTGAACCATCTGGTCGACACGTTTCTGTGTTTCGATGTACATAGGGATACCTTTTCGGGAAATCAGCCAGATGGTCAGTCCCATCAGCGGCATCATCGCCAGCAGTACTGCTCCCAGCCGCGGCTCCATTGCCATAGTGACAATCAGGCCGCCGACCAGCAGAATCGGTGCACGTACACCCAGCCGCTGCATCATGTTCAGCATCCGGTGGACATTATAGGTATCAGAGGTAATCCGCGAAATCAGCGACGGAATGGTAAGCCGGTCCACCTGATTACAGGAAAGGGAAGAGGTCTTTTCATATAAGTCCATCCGTACTTCTTCTGTGATATCCCGCGCGACATGTGCGGCCATCCGGTTGGGGATGACGTTGAATGCATAGACCATTCCGGAGGCCACCACCATCAGTCCGCCCCAAAGCAGGATATATGGTACTTCACCGGTTGGGATGACGTCGTCAATAATTTTGGAAAGCATCCAGGGAATCAGCAAATCCATCAATGCTCCCAGAAATTTGATGAGAAAACCGGCAGACATCCGCATCAGATAAGGACGGATATATTGCAGCAATCGTTTCACTGTCCATCCCTCTTTTCTGCCGGTTCATTTGTATATTCTGGCTGTGTCAGAGGGGAAGACTGCTTCTGAACTTCAGCTTCGGCATTGAGATACATTCTGGAAAGCAAATCCCTTGCCTGTGCTTTTTCTTCTTCTGAAAAACCACGGGTCAGAACTTCTTCCCATCTGGAAAATACGTCCAGAATCCTGGGCAGAAGCGCTTCTGCTTTTTCTGTCAGATACAGCTGCTGGACACGCCGGTCGGTTGGGGAAGGCTCCCGGCGGATATAGCCTGCCTGCTGCAAGGTTGCCAGATGACGGGCAACGACACTTTTATCCTTGTATAATTCTCCTGCAAGCTGGTCCTGTGAAATACCGGGTTTATGGCTGACCCTCAATAAGTAGGCGCACTGCACACCGGAGATACCGCTGTCTGCCAGCTGCTGTGCCCGAAAGAAGTTGCTGCACCGGGTGGTGCGGTTGATGAATTTCATCATGCCATCCATCGGTTGATCCATCCTTTCTGTCGCGGATAATCGTCAGGATGCAATCGTTGCATCAGCAACAGTTGCTCACGCAACGATTATACCACGCCTGGTATTTCCTGTCAATTATTTTTATTAAAATGCGTAACAGATCAAAACCCTGCCGCACGGATTAAATAGTTCCGCAGCGGCAGGGTATAAACGGCAGATCATATTTAGAGCGGGTTACTGTGATACGGTAAAGAGTGAATAAAAATAGTCTTTCTTTTTCATAAGTTCATCGAATGTACCGGCTTCTTCGATACGCCCATTTTTTAATGCGAGAATACAGTCATATCGTTTTAACAGTGCAGCGTCCAGATGATGGGTAACAACAATTCGGGTCATGCCGTTCAGATTCAGAATAGAGCTTGAAACCTGGTAGGCTGTCGCAGCATCCAGAGCGACCGTTGCCTCATCCACAAGCAAAACCTGTGATTTCTTCAGCAGACTTCTTGCGATAGAAATGCGCTGTTTTTCACCGCCGGAAAGGCCGCTTCCGTTTTCACCGCAAAGATAATTTTCTCCGCGTGCCGCAATTAGCTGTGACAGGCCGGAAAGCTCAATTGCCCGTGTTACTTCTTCATCGGGGAATTCATGGAACATGGTGATGTTGTCCCGAATGGAAGCGTTGAATACAAACACATTTTGCTGGATGATAGAAACGATGTCATAAAGAGATTCACTGCTGATGCTCCTGATTTCGTATCCGTCATAATAAATCTCGCCGGTATAATGTCCATGGCTTGCCATCAACAGCCCCAGCAGGGTGGATTTTCCGCTGCCAGATGCACCAACAACTGCATAGCATTTTCCTGCCTGAAAATGAGCGGAAATATTGTGCAGGACGTCGGCACCTTGCTGGTAGCCAAAAGAGACATCCCGCAGACTGATTCCATTGGACAGTCGTTGAGGCAGAAGTGCACCTTCATCACGAATATGATCGTTTAAGGAATCAGCCAGCTTTTCAATCAGCGCAATTGCTGCTTTTCTTGCGGCAAACTGTTCCGGGAATTGCTGAATGGGGTTAATGATGTTTGCGGTCAGATCGATAAAGATGATTAAAATACCCGGTGTGATTGTCCAGCCTGCCAGCATCAGCCATGCGCCGGACAGAAAGGTACCAAGCTGTGCAATGACACCTGCTACTCCTGCCAATGTACTGATTACGGTTATCAGCTT